>JAYVRS010000864.1:0-3987 GCA_043776185.1 Bryobacteraceae bacterium
ACCCCGTTGGCATTGGGAAGTACTTTGACCGTCCGGGGGGAAAGAAGCTCCGCAGGCATCGCCACCATTGACGTGCCGGCCAATACCCTGGTGCTGCAAGCCACCCTGCGCGGCGGAATGGGCGATGCCGATCTCTACGCATTGGATCCGGATGGCCGCACCATTGCCTATGGCGCGCGCACGGGGCTCTCAGAAACCCTATCCATATCGGCTCCGAAGGCCGGGCGATGGGCCGTTCCCGTCTACGGATATCGAGCCTATTCCGGAAAGAGTCTATCGGCTGAATTCCCCATCCCCAAGGTGCTCACCAACGGCGTAGCGGTGGCGGTGGCCGGCGTGGAAAGCTCCGAGTCGTACTGGAAAATAGCCGTGCCGCCCGGTACCACGCAGCTCCTGGTGCAGACCTTAGGCGGCACGGGAGATGTCGACCTCTTCGTGAAACGCGGCCAGGTTCCCACCTGTCAAACCGACTTGTTCGACTTCTTCGACTACTGTATTTACGATTCGTCGTCGGGGAAAGGTGGCAACGCCGAGACCGTGACCATCATGAATCCAGCCGCCGGAGACTGGTATATCAACGTAAGCGCGGCGCTCGACTCGAGTGGTGTCGCGTTGACGGCTACGCTCACGCTGCCGCCGCCGGGGCTGTCCTTAAATGTCACCGAACTCACGTTCAATTCGACCCTGGGCGCCGCCGCGCCCGCTCCGCAAAACCTGATCGTGGCCCATATGGATCCTGCCAACCCACCGTTTGGCTGGACGGCGGCGATCACCACGGCATCGGGTGGCGCTTGGATTCGACTGGGAGCCACCAGCGGCGATCGCGGCACTACGGTCCCCGTCAGCATGATCACAACGGGCTTGGTGGCGGGAATCTACCGGGGCACCATCACCGTCACGGCTCCCGGCATTCCCAACTCCCCGCGCGTCGTCACGGTGGCGCTGAATGTCACCCCCGCCGTTCCCCTGCCCGGTCCGCGCTTTTCCGACGCCGAGCTTCTCAATGGCGCCAGCTTCACGGCCGGCATTTCTCCGGGCTCCTGGTTCATGATCCGCGGCACGGCGCTGGCGCAAACTTCGCGCATCTGGGCCGGGCCGGATTTTCGCGGACCTCTGCTTCCCACCTCGCTCGATGGCGTCAGTGTCAAAGTGAATGGCAAAGATGCTTTGGTCTATTACATCAGCGACACCCAGATCAACGCCCTCGCTCCGGATGACACGGCTACTGGCCCGGTGGCGGTAACCGTTACCACTCGGCTTGGAACCAGTGCGACCACCGCGCGGATGGCAAAGTTCGCCCCGGCATTCTTTATGTTCGATCCGCGCAATCGCCGCTATGCGGCCGCCATTCACCCCGACGGATCGCTGGCCGGGCCCGACGGCCTCTACGGAGCCGCCGCCGTCACCCGCCCCTTGGCCGTGGGCGGCCGGTTTCTGCTGTACGGCACCGGATTCGGCCCCACGGAGCCCGCTTCGCCGGTCGCCACCATCCTCACTGGAGCCCCGCCGCTACCGGCCTCCAGCAACCTATCCATCACGATTGGCGGAGTTCCCGCCGCGCTCGAGTTCGCCGGCTTAACCAGCAATGGGCTGTATCAGTTCAACGTGGTGGTTCCCCAACTTACCGACGGAGACCATGCACTTGTCGCCGAGGTGGGCGGCGTCAAGTCGCCTACCGGCGTTTTTCTCAACCTGCAATCGCCGCCTCTTCCCGAGCCGGCTGGCGTCAGCGCAGCTTCTTCGCCTTCAAAAACTCAATCAACGCGGCCGGATCGTCACTAATAATCGCATCCGAACCGGCCGCCACCAGCTTCTCCCAATCGGCCGGCGCATTGGCGGTCCACGGCACTACCTGCAGGCCCGCCGCATGCGCCGCCCGCACCTTTTCGGGCGTTACCAACTTATATTGGGGCGACACAATCGTCGCCCCCGCTTCCCGCGCCGAAGCGACAAAGTCCTGCGGCGCATAGGCTAGCAGCGCCGACAGCCTTATCTCGGGCGCGAGGTGCTTCATGGCTTTTAAAGTGCGAAAGTCAAATGACTGCACGATG
Organism: Bryobacteraceae bacterium; assembly: GCA_043776185.1. Lineage (GTDB taxonomy): Bacteria > Acidobacteriota > Terriglobia > Bryobacterales > Bryobacteraceae > JALHNI01. Next base: position 2,052 of record JAYVRS010000864.1, read on the forward strand.
ACGCGCTGTTCGAGATGGTGCTTGCGGATTTGAGCTAGCAGCAGTTCGGCAAACCGTTCCGGCTCCGGCGTTACGCTCGGCCGGTGAGGAAAGATCTTCGTCTCCACATTGAATTGGAATTTGCCGAGCTTGGCCAGCGCAAACACCGAATCAAGCGACGGCACCCGCGTCCCTGGAATCGCCTTTTGTTTCGGGAATTCGGGATTCGCCTTCGCGCCACAATCCCAAAGCTGAACCTGCGCATAAGTCATTTCGCGAATCAGCCGAGGCGAGCCCGCCGGGCCCACGCAATGCACTCCGCTCATCTCCGGGTCGTGCGAAACCACCAGCACATCGTCCTTAGTCACGGCCACGTCGAGCTCCAAAACGTCGACGCCCAAGCCAATGGCGTACTCAAAGGCGGGCAAGGAATTCTCGGGCATCATGGCGCGAGCGCCGCGATGTCCATGCACTTCGAGTTTCGCGGCCAGCATCATCGAGCAGCTTAGCAGTAGGCCGAGGGCAAGTCTCATGCCATGAGCTTACACGAATCAGGCGGGCCGAATCACCCTCAGCGCCGTATAGGACGCGATGTGCTCAAAATCGCGATCATGATGCCAGACCGCGCACTGGTGCTCGATGGCGATGGCCGCGATCAGGCAATCGTAGGAGGAGCGGATCGTCAAGCCCTTGCGGCGTCCCAACCGGAAAAGGTCAGCCGCCGCCAGGAAAGTGTCGAGTTTCACCGGATCCGCCACGCGCGGAAGAGCCAACATACCATCCCGAATCACCTGCGCCCGCGGTTCGTCGCGCAATCCCTGAAACAGTTCCTGAATCACGGGCGGGCAAGTGGTGCATTCCAGAATTCGCTCTCCAAAGCGATTGCCTAGAGTGGGGTCACGCAGCAGCCGAATCCAGATCGAGGTATCGACCAGGATCATTTAGGCTTTCGCCGCATCGACATTCGGCACGTCTTCACGCATTTCGGCCAGGTTACCCTGCCACAAACCGGTGCCGAACAACGCGGCCATATTGCGGATCTTCTTCACTCGAATGGCCTCTTCCAGGGCCATATTAATAGCCGCCGAGTATGTCTTCACCCCCAAAATCTGGGTGGCTTCCTGTAAAATTTCGTCATTTAACACAACATTAGTGCGTTTCATGTGTATAGTGTGTTCCGAAGCAAGAACAAAGTCAAGGATTAATTAATCACCCGTTGCTCACCATCGCGCCGCGTAATCCGTTGACGGTCCAGAAACTCGAGCAACGGGATGGCGTACTTGCGGGAAACGCCGGTCCAGTCTTTGAAGTCGCCAACGCCGAAGCGCTGGCCGGCCTTCGATTTTAGTAGCGTTTGCACTTGGTTGAGCGCCGTCGCGTGATAGACCAGTTCGGCGCTGATCCTCACCAGCTTGCGGTCCCGCAACAAGGCCTGCAGCAGAGTCTTGGCCCTCGCCGGGTCAATGCCCGACTGCGCCAGTACCTCATTGGTCGCGGGAACCGACAATCCGGCATCAGCAAACAGCTTCTCCATCTTGGCCAAGGCAGCGGACTCATCCTGTTGCAGCACAATGCGATGAGAAGTGAGCCTCAACAAGTCGCCCACCGCAGTTACGGACTTCGTCGCCGTCAGCAAATGCTCGAAAACCACGGCGGGCGATTGCGGCATCAGCCGCGCCCGGGCCTCTTCCTTTGACCACCCCGGCTGCAACGGATTCGCCACATGGAAATCGCCCAGCAGCCCCTCCAGTCGAGCGGCGCGCTCCAAAAGCCAGGGCGGATGAATCAGCCAAGTGCCGGAAGCGTCGCGAACTAGGGGCCGATTGCCCGCCAGGATTTGGGCGCCCTTCAGCCCCGTGCGGGTGATCGCCGTGGCTAGCGGCAAACCGCCGGGCGATTCCTCGATCACGGCGCCGGCCAAGTCCCGTTCGAAGGCCTTCGCCCGGGCTTCCTTCGA
>JAYVRS010000865.1:0-3979 GCA_043776185.1 Bryobacteraceae bacterium
TGCCGGATCGCGTGCCCGAAATCCGCGCTCGCGCCCAGGCTTGGCATGGTCAGGAGTCGCAAAATGGCTTCGCTCCTTACGTCTACGCGCGCGCCCTTCAAGCGGCCGGCGTGCCAGATAACGAAACCAAGCCCCTCCTGCTGGAGGCCATCCGCCGTGACGCAAAGATTTGGGAGTTCTCCTTCGAACTAGGCCAGTTACTCGAACGCGAGCGCGACTATCCCGGTGCCGCCCGTGCTTACGAAGCCGCCGCCACGATCAACGATCGCATCCCCGAAATTCATTACCGCTTAGCCAGGGCTTACGATCGCCTCGGCCAAACATCCCAGGCCGAGCGCGAGCGCCTGCGGCACAAGCAGTTACTAGGCCCTTCGAAAGGAGGCATGCCATGACGCGCCGCGACTTACTCGCCTTGCCCTTGTTTTCTCCCCTGCTCGCCGAGACTGTCGAGACCGTTCACTACAAGAACGACCCGCCCTTCTTCGCCTACCAGGGGCTCATCGAAAGCGGCCACGACGAATACCCGGGCGACCCCGCCATGCTGGTTTATCCCCCGCGCAAAGATGGCCGCTTCGCCGACATTACCGGCTCCGTTCTCGACAGCGACCAGCTCTCCAAGGGCATCCCCTATTGGCTGGCCCGGCTCGACCCGGCCACCGGCATCGACATTTATGGCAACCAAGGCCTCGCCGTGGGCGACATTGATGGCGACGGGCTCGACGAAATCTACGTTTGCCAACCTGCTGGATTGCCCAATCGGCTCTTCCGCTACCGCAACGAAAAGCTCATCGAAATCTCGGTCGCTGCCGGCGTCGACCTTCTCGACGACTCCGCCAGTGCCCTCTTCCTCGACCTCCGCAACCTCGGCCGCCAGGACTTAGTCGTGCTCCGTGGCAGTGGGCCGGTGCTCTTCCTGAACGATGGCCAAGGTCGTTTCACGCTGGCGCCCGACGCTTTCCGTTTCGTAAATCCGCCCCAAGGTGCCTTCACCGGCATGGCCGCCGCTGACTACGATCGTGACGGTAAGCTCGACCTTTACTTGTGTACTTACAGCTTCTTTCAAAGCGAAGCGCAATTCCGATATCCGGTCCCCTATTTCGACGCCAAAAACGGCCCGCCTAATTTCTTAATGCGAAACCGGCTCAATGCCGACGGCACCGGCTTCTTTGAGGATGTTACTCAGGCCGCCGGACTCAGCGAAAACAATAATCGCTACAGCTTCGCCCCCGCCTGGGCCGACTATGACGGATCCGGTTGGCCGAGCCTCTATGTTGCCAATGACTTCGGCCGCAATAACTTATACAAAAACGAAGGCGGTAAGTTCCGCGACGTCGCCGCCGCCGCCGGTGTCGAAGATATTGGCCCCGGCATGAGCGCTTGCTGGTTCGATGAAAACGGCGATGGCCGGCCGGATCTCTACGTCGCTAACATGCACACTGCCGCCGGGCAGCAGGTCGTAAATAGTAAGGCCTTTCCTTATCCGTTAAATGAAGCGTGGCGCGGCCACACCAAGGGCAATTCGTTCTACCGCAATCTTGGTAACGGCAAGTTTTCGAGCAATGCCGCCGCCCTCGGAATTGAGATGGGCCGTTGGGGCTGGTCCGCCGATGCCATCGACTTCGACAACGACGGCCACGCCGAGCTATTCCTTACCTGCGGTATGTTAACCGGCCCCAAGTCGCCCGACCTGATGGGGTTTTTCTGGCGTCAAGTCGTCGCCCGCACGCCCGCCGATGCCAGCCCGAACGCAAAGTATGAGAACGGCTGGAACGCGATCAACCAATTTATTCGCGAAGGCTACAGTTGGAACGGCCACGAACCCAATCTCCTTTACGTCAAAGACGGCGCGAAGTATCGCGATGCCTCCGCCGAAAGCGGCCTCAACTTTGCTGCCGATTCGCGAGCCTTGGCCGCCATCGACTTAGATGGCGACGGCTGCCTCGACTTAGTCGTCAAGAGTCGTCTCGGGCCTCAGTTACGCATCCTGCAAAACCGCTGCGGCCAATCCCGCCCCCGCATGGCGTTCCGCTTAGTCGGCAATAAGTCGAACCGAGATGCTATCGGTGCGCGTATTCGGCTCGATGGCCAGACTAAGTGGGTCACCGCCGGTTCCGGCTACCTATCGCAACACACGAAGTCCATTCACTTCGGCACGGCGGAAATCGCCAAAGCCATCGACATCACTTGGCCCAGCGGCGCACAACAACACGTCAAAGATCTCCCCGCCGGAGCGATCTACGAAGTTATCGAAGGCCAGCCGCCGCGTCGCCTCCGCGCCTTCGCCGAGCACCAGCCCATCGCTGCCCGCGGCGTCGTGGCCGATAACGAACCCCGGCTTCACGATACCTGGCTGCAAGATCCTGTTCCTTTGCCGATGCCGCAGAAAGGCCCGGGCCTGCTGGTCCTTACCGCGAAAAACATCGGTGCCCACCTCGCGGCCTATACTCTATTTCGACGCTACCTCTTCGAATATCGCGCCCCGCTGCGCTTACCCCTAGCGCTGTTACTCGACTCGAGCGGCCACGCCGTCAAGGTCTATGCCAAGTTACCCAACGCCCAGCAAGTCGCGCTCGACCTTCCGCGAATTGACCAGCGCAACGCCTTCCCCTATCCTGGCCGCCAACTCGCCCAACCGCGTCGCGATTACTTCAAACTCGGTGCCTCGCTCCTGTGGTGCGGCTATCCGGAGCAAGCCTTGCCGTACCTCGAAGCCAATCTTCGCCAGCAACCGGGAAATATTCGCACCATGGTCCTCGTGGCTCAAGTCCACCGCGAAGCAGGCCGAATGAAAGATGCTACGCCGTTGCTCGATGAAGCCCTGCGCCTCGATCCGCACTCCGCCGAAGCCTGGAACGAATTGGGCGGGGTGGCCATGGCGCGCGAAGATCACGCCACGGCGCTGCAACACTTCCAGCGGGCCCTGGCCGCCAAGAGTGGAATTACTTATGCCTTGTTGAACGCCGCCCAAGCCAGCGCCAAACTCAACCAACTTCCGGCGGCCGAAAGCTACTATCGTCAAGCGCTCCTCACCGATGCCCAATCCGCCGAAGCGCACCAGGGATTGGGGCTTACTCTGGCCAAACGCGGCGACTTCGCCAACGCCGAAAGCGAGTTACTCGCTGCGGTAAAAGTTCGCCCGACTATGACCGCCGCCTGGAATAACCTGGGCGTCCTTTACTTACAGCAACGCGACGGGCAGAAAGCTATCCAAACCCTGGAGCAGGGAATCAGGGCCGTCCCCGACGATGAGTTACTGTACCTCAACCTCGGCCGAGTGTATCTTCAACTCAAGCGCCCAGCCGACGCCCGGCGTGCCATGGAGCGGCTGCTCGCCGCCAAGCCCGATAGCGCCATTGCCCGCCAGGCTCTGAAAGATCTGGCGAGCGCGCCTCAACCGTAGCCTAGCTCATGATCTGCGGAATCACCGCGCCATGAACATCCGTTAGCCGTCGATCGATGCCGTTGTGGCGATAAGTGAGGCGCGTATGGTCAATCCCGAGTAAGTGCAACATCGTGGCATGGACGTCGTAACAGTATGCCGGATGGTCAACCGCCTTATAGGACCATTCGTCGGTAGCGCCGTAAGTAACGCCACCTTTGAACCCGCCACCGGCCAGCCACGAAGTAAAGCCAAACGGATTGTGGTCACGCCCCAAACTACCTTGGCTACAGGGCATCCGGCCAAACTCGGTGGTCCAGTAGACAATAGTATCTTCCAGCATTCCCCTCGCCTTCAAGTCCTTCAGCAGCGCCGCCACGGGCCGATCGAGCGCCGTGCCCAGTTCACCGTGATCTTTCGCCAGATTCTCGTGGCTATCCCAGTTACGACGCGGAAATCCGTTGTCGGCGCCGCTCCACACCTGCACGAAACGGACGCCCCGCTCCACCAAGCGGCGAGCGACCAGGCAGCGTTGGCCCAGGTCGGCGGTGATGGGCGCGTCCAGGCCGTAAAGGTCCCGTGTCGCTTTCGTTTCGCCGG
>JAYVRS010000866.1:0-3975 GCA_043776185.1 Bryobacteraceae bacterium
GAGGTGCTGCTGATTTTCGGGGCCGCTTACCTGATGAACCGCAAGCAGCTGGTGGTGCGGCTTTAAGCCTCCTTAAGCCGTGACGGGGCTAGAGCCGCTCACTGCGTGCGCGGCTGAGATGAGCGTACGCGAAACGAACCCGCGAGTTATTGATTCTAAAGGGTTATGTGAATTTCTCACGGCGTCATTAGCTTGGCATCCACCGCCTTCAGAACTCCGGCATAGTCAGTTTATCAGCTGCAATTGAGGTGGTGGACGGAAGCCATTGATTCGATTGGTTCAATGCCTTGTGAACGATCATGCCGTGACAGAATGCGGTGAATCCAGTATTCTGAAAAAGGAAGGATCCGGCCCATGAACGTGACTTTAAGCCTAAACGCGGAAGTGGAAAGAGGTCTAACGATGCGCGCGCTTGAGCGCGGCGTGACGCTCGACGCCTACCTTCAGGAAATTGTCTCAAGGGAAGCAGGCGCGCCCGTGCCGTCCGCGCGGCGGCACATCGGCGAAGCAATCCAGGAAAGAATGAAAAAGGTGCAACCCGACATCGTGGCATCCATGCCGAAGGACGGCGCAAGCGAACACGATCATTACATCTACGGACTGCCAAAGCGAGAAGAGTGAGAGTTTTCGCGGATACGTTTTACTGGATCGCCTTGACCAATTGTGCAGACCACGCCCATGATCGTGCTGTGCAGTTTTGCGGCGAAATCTTTTCTCGCCGGGCTGAAACTTTATCGCAACCGCGCGGATAAAGCCTATAGCCTTACGGAAGTGCTCACCAACGACCGCCATTTTGAACGAGAAGGATTCAGGGCGTTGCTTCGTGAGCCCTGACGCAGGTTGCCGTTTGGCTGCCGCCCGAATCAGATCTTCGACTTCGGATAGCGCGCTCGTATCCAGTCGACAAAGGCCTCGGGAACCGCCATGGTCGAAAGCCGGCTTTGCCGCACCAGCGCGAAATCTGGGAAAAGCCCGGAGCCTTTCACTTCGGCCAATGTGGTGGGCGGATCCAGCTTGGCGACGAAGGCCAAATCGACGACGGCCAACTTGGGATCCTGCGGGTCGGGCTGCGGATCGGAGGCCACCTTGGCCAAGCCCACAATCGCCGATTCTCCGGTGCTGTGGTAGATGAAAACCCGGTCGCCGGGCTGCATCGTTCGGATCGCCGCCAACGCCTGAGCGTTCCGGACCCCGTCCCAAGTGGTGCGCACGTCCCTCGCCAGGTCAGAAATTGAGTAGACCGAAGCCTCGGTCTTGGCCAAAAAGTACCGCATTTCCCATTAGTACCGCAAAACTGTAGCCTTACCGGAGACAGGGCACTTTCCAACAGGCCTCGCAATCAGCTAAACTGGCATATAATCATGGTGTTGTCTCCGGCGCAAGCCGGGCGGATGCGCACCGTACATGCCATTATTTGGAATTCTGGCGGAGGAGTTTTGCGGATGAGGATCATCTTGGGCTATCGTATGGCCTGTTTCACGCTCTGGTCGGCGTCCTGTTTGTGCCTGTTGGGAGCGCAGCAGGTGGACAAAACCGAAAAGAAAAAGGTAGAAGTCACGACGCCCGTTCCGCCGCCTGCCACGCTGGCGGATTTGGACTTGAAAAAAGACGATATGGCCAAGGCAGCCGGAGCGGCGGTCGACCCCGGCTCTTACGTCATTGGTGCCGAAGACATCATCGCCATTCGGGTGTGGCGCGAACCGGAGATGTCGGCGCTGTATTCGGTGCGGCCGGACGGCAAGATCAGCATGCCGCTGGTGGGTGAGATCGAAGCCGGCGGATTGACGCCCAAGGCGCTCGAAGCCAAGGTGGTCGAAGCCTTGACGACGGTCATGAACCGGCCGCAAGTCGCGGTCTCCGTGCAAGATGTCCGCAGCAAGAAATACTACGTCCAGGGCCAGGTAAACCGGGCCGGTTCGTTCCCCTTGGTGTCAAGACTGACGATTTTGGAGGCGCTTGGCTTGGCGGGGGGCGTCCAGGAATTCGCCAATCAGAAAGACATTCGGATCATCCGCAAGGGCCAAGTGATCAAATTTAACTATAAGGAAGTCACCAGGGGCAAAAAGATGGAACAAAACATCGATTTGATGCCCGGTGACCAAATCATCGTTCGGTAGGCCGGAGTACTCAAGATGCAGCCATTACAAGATCCATTTGCTATTCAACGCCGTGCCCTGGACATGGAGGATTACATTGACGTGATCCGCCGACACCGGGCTTGGATGCTGGGGCCTATCTTTGCGGCCTTGGTGATTTCCGTGGTCGTGGCCTTCCTGTGGCCGGACACGTACGTCTCGAGCGCGATGATTCGCGTCATCCCCTCCCAGGTGAGCGAGCGCATGGCGCCGCAGGTGATTAACGCCGAAATGTCGCAGCGCGTCAGCAGCATGGCGAACGAAATCCTCAGCCGTACCGCGCTCACCAACATCATCAACTCGCTGCAGCTCTATCCTCGGGACCGCAAGCGGCTCCCCAATGAAGACGTGGTGGAAATGATGCGGCACGACATCAAGATCGGGGCCGTCGGTTTGCTGGCCCAACAACAAAACGAGCGGGTCAACGCCTTCCGCATCTCCTTCTCCTACAGTGAACGCATCCAAGCCCAAAAGGTTTGTCAGGAGCTGGTGTCGAAGTTTATCGATGCCAACCTGCGCACCCAGCAGACGCAGATGACGTCGGCGGATGACTTCTTTAAAGAACAGCTGGACACTCGAAAAAAACGTCTCGAAGAGATCGACCAGCGTTTGACTTCATTTCGCGTGCAAAACCAGGGTCGGCTGCCGGAACAGGTGAGTTCCAACGTCTCCGCCCTCCAGGCCATGGAAAACCGCATGGGCAATTTGAATAGCTCCATTCAGCGCGCCTCGCAGGACAAGATGCTGTTTGAAAGCCGCTTGAGCATCTTGAAGGATCAAATGCGCCAATCGAGCCAGCCGCAGACCCAACAAAGCGAACAGCGCGAACAGCGCGAACGCGTCACTAGCGATCGCCTAGCGGCCACCGAACGGGACATTCTGATGGCGGAGACGAATCTGGCGGCGCTGCTGGAGCAGTATAAGGAAAATCATCCCGACGTCGGCCGGCGGCGTTCGGAGTTAGCGGTACTCAAACGGCGTCGCGACATTATCTCCTCCGAAGACGAGGCCAAGAAGACCGCCCCGGTGGTCGCCGAAAAGCCCCGCGGACTGTCGAACGTCCAGGTTCGCGAGGTCCGCGAGATCGAGGCCCAGATCGCCTCCACGCAGAGCATGATTGAGGCCAAACGCGTCGAGATGGAGAATGCCCAAAAGGACTACAACGCGGCTTCCGGCCAAGCGCGCAACTTGCAAAGTCAGATCTCGGCCATGCCGGTGGGCGAAGCCAAGTACGACGAACTCTTGCGCGAGCGAGCGCTCGCCAAGGAACAGTACGATGAGACTTCGAAAAAGTCCGATATCTCCACCACCCAGGTGCAGTTAACGAATCGCAAGCAGAGTGAGACGCTCGAATTGCTGGATCCGGCCAACACGCCGCAGCAGCCCACGGAACCGAACCGCTACATGATCGTCGGGGCCGGGGTGGCCATCGGCGCCCTCATCGGGATGTTCATTGTCGCCGCGCGCGAGATGAAGGACACCACGCTCAAGAGTTTGAAAGATGTGCGCGCTTATACGCAATTGACAGTATTGGGAAGTGTCCCGCTGCTCGAGAACGATCTCGTGGTGCGGCGTCGGCGTCGGTTGACTTGGCTAGCTTGGTCCACGGCCTGTTTGGCGGGGATTCTCGTCATGGCCGGTTCTGTGGTGTTTTATTTCGCCAACCGGACCTAACGAGCGCCAAATGAAAAAAATGGAGGAATCATGAGTCGAGTTCACGATGCGTTGCGCCGGGCGGAACAAGCCGGTAGCTTCAGCCCCACGGCGGTAGTGGCCAATGAAGGCACTCGCCGGTCGGTAATGATGGACACGTCGCTGTCGGCCGAGCAAACGGCCATGT
>JAYVRS010000867.1:0-3972 GCA_043776185.1 Bryobacteraceae bacterium
CGATTTCTCGCAAACCCGCGTGGCCAACGGCACGCTAGTCCAAATCTATGATCCGTTTTCGACGCGCGCGAATCCGGCCGGCGGTTTCATCCGTGACGCTTTTGCCGGCAACCGCATTCCAGCCAGCCGTCTCGATCCCGTGGCCATCAACTCACTCAAGTACTATCCGCCATCCAACACCGCTGGCAATGCCGTCACCAACCAAAACAACTATGCCAATCAAGGGTCGGCCGGCATTAATTTGAATCAATGGGACGTCCGCGTTGACCACAATCTGACTAACCAACAGAAGTTCTTCGCCCGTTACTCGAAGAGGAACACCGAAAACGTTCCGGCTATATTCTTTCCGAAGGATCTGACCATTGCCGAAGGACGGGTGATTGAATCGGATGATGTTCACGGCGCCGTGGCCGATTACACGAACACGCTCTCTCCCACCATGATCCTGAACGCCCGGCTCGGCTTTGCCCGAACGCTATACACTTTCGCCAACCAAGGTCTCGGTTTCTCGCCGTCTACTCTGGGCTTCCCCAGGTACCTGGATCAGATCCTGGACGTCCAAATGTTCCCGCGTATTGGACCCAGTGGTTATGCCTCCCTCGGTGGCAATGGCAATCGGTCCAATGCCTTTAACAGTAATACGGCGCTGGCCAACCTCACCAAGATCAGCGGCAAGCATACCGTAAAGGTTGGCTTCGAAGGCCGCCTCCATCGCGTGGGAGTGTCGGAATTCGACAACCAAGGCGTGTTTGGCTTCTCGGCCTCTATGACGCAAGGGCCGAATCCGAATGCCGCCAGCGCTACGGCGGGCAATAGTATCGCCTCACTCCTACTGGGAACCGGTTCCAGCGGAAATAACCTGATTCAAAACTTCAAGAATGTCGCCACCCAGAACATGTATCTCGCGTGGTATGTCCAGGACGATTGGCGAGTTACTCGCAAGCTTACCCTGAACTTAGGAATGCGATATGACTACGAAACGCCACGCACCGAGCGTTTCAACCGCACCAACTACTTCGATCCTCTCGCTAACTCGCCCCTCGGCGGTGGCACCAAAGGTGGACTGGTTTTTGTCGGAGTGGACGGCAACAGCCGCCATCAATACAATTGGGATCTCAATAATCTGGTTCCCCGCATTGGGCTGGCGTACCAACTTACTCAGAAGACCGTGCTTCGCGCCGGCTACGCCAACATCTACGGCCAATCGCATCAAGCGGCTCACGGCACCATCGGCACGACCGGCTGGCGTCTCGACAATCTTTGGGTAAACTCTGTAGACGGCATCACGCCCACCAACCTATTGCGGGACCCTTATCCAAATGGCTTCCGCGCGCTGCCTGGTTCGAAGGAAGGTCTGCTGACCGGCACCGGTACTGATCTGGAAGCGGTGATCCAGGAGACCCCGGCACCGCTCTCCATGCAAATGAACTTCAACATTCAGCACGAGCTCCCCGGTCAAATACTGGTAGAGTCAGCCTATGTCGCCACGCGCGGCCTTCAATTGAATAGTGGTGTTACCTATAACCAAATCACCCCCGAAAAACTATCACTGGGCACGCAACTGAACCAGTTAGTCGACAATCCTTTCTTCGGCAAGATTCCGACCGGCACTTTAGTAAATTCCCGTGTCGCGCGCGGCCAGTTACTCCGCCCCTTTCCGCAATTCGGAGCGATTGGAATCGTCAATGTCGCGGGCGCTTCGTCGACTTATCACTCGTGGCAAAACACGTTGAGCAAACGCTTCTCCCGAGGCTTTACCTTTGAAGGATCTTACACCTGGTCGAAGCTAATCGATAACGGCACCAGCCACCAGAACGCCTATGACATCCGCGCCAGCCGCAGCTTGTCGGATCTGGATGTGCGGCATCGTTTTGTGATCAGTTACATCTACGAACTCCCCTTTGGCCGTGGCCGAAAATTTGGGGCCAACGCTTCTCGACTAACTGACACAGTGCTCGGCGGATGGCAGGTGAATGGCTTCACCTCTTTTCAGAACGGAAACCCGCTCTCTTTCTCAGCCAGCAACACGTCGGGCCTATTCGCCTCCGTTACGCGGCCTAATAACAACGGTACTTCCGGATTGCTGACTGGCCCGGTGGATCAACGCTTGAACGGCTATTTCACTACCGCTCCGTATACGCAGCCCGCGCCCTTTACCTTTGGCACGCTGGGGCCGCGGCTACCGGACATCCGCTCCGATGGAGTGAGGAACTTTGATCTGTCGCTGTTCAAAGACTTCAAGCCCTTCGAAAAGGTCCGGATTCAGCTGCGCGGCGAGTTTCTGAACGCGTTCAACACGCCGCGCTTCGGCAGCCCGAACACCTCCGTCACGTCCAGTGCGTTTGGCGTGATCACTTCCCAGGCGAATGCCCCCCGGCAGATTCAATTCGGCCTGAAGGCTCTCTGGTAGTGGTAACTGCGTAAGAATACGAATATGCCCATCACTAGACGATTGCTGAGCGCCTTGGCCCTGTTCGCCGCCACGCTGCCCGCGCAGAGTGGCCTCGAAGTGATCGCCGCTTACTACGGAACGGATCGCAGCTTCCTGGACGTCACCGCCATCGTGCGCACTCAAGCCCAGCCGGATGGCTTGGCGCTCACCGTCGGCAGCAGCGCGTTGGGCGGCGATCCGTTTCCCGGCCAATTGAAGACGCTGCGGATCTACTACAAGCTGAGCGGCCAGTTCCAACAGGGCGAGTGGAAGGATAGCGAGAATGTTGCCTTGGGGCGGTTGAACAATGGTGGCCGGAACACGGGCATGCGTGGGGGTGGGGGTGGCCGTCCGGTGGCGCGTGAACGGCCGACGATCAGTGCGCCGCTCACCATCATCCAGGCCACTTATGGTGCCGGCACCCGTACGGTGGATGTCACGTCGCTGCTGCAAAGCCGCATCCAGCGCGATCAGTTGGATTTCGAAGTACCCGGCAGCCTGCTGGGCGATCCGGCTCCAGGCCTGCTGAAAGAGTTATTCGTGAGCTATCAGTGGAACGGGCAAACGCGCGAGGCCCGCGTGCGCGATGGTGAGCGCCTTCGGCTCCCCACCGATCAAGTGACAACGGCGGCGCCGGTGGCCACGGGCCTCAAGATGGTCAGCGCCCAGTATGGTGCCGGTACGCGCGTTACGGATGTGACGGCTTTGCTGGGGGCGCGCATCGCGGCCGACCGACTGGTGGTGCTGGTGGAGAATAACAACCTCGGCGGCGATCCTGCGCGAGGTGCCGACAAAGCGCTCAACGTCGTCTACGAGTGGAATGGCCAACGCTATAACGCGTCGGCGAAAGAGGGGCAAACGCTCCGCCTGCCGCCAGATCAAGCCGCCATTCCTGTGTCGACATCCGTGCGCACGCCCACCAACGGAGTCTGCCTTTATCCCGGGCAGAACTTTCAGGGAACGCCCTTTTGCGCCGAACTCGGCTACGACCAAGCTCGCGTCGCCGGCACCTGGGGCTCGTTGCGCCTTTTCGGCACCGCCCGGCAAGTGGAACTCTTCGAAACGGCCGACTTCACCGGTCGCACCGTCCGGCTTACGGCCGAACTAGCCGATCTATCCCGGGCCGGCGGGGGCTTCTTTAGTGGCGCGGCCCCTTGGGCCACCACGCCCGCATCCTTCCGCATCAGCCAATAGCAGCGGCACAGCAAGCGGGCGGGCGGCAAATTCCATTACCAGATCGCGTTTGGATACTCCGCTTGGATCCGCCGATCCGAGGTGATCAGGGGTGAGTCATTATTGGCGATAGCATTCGCCACAATCACCCGATCCCCTGGTTCCCGCGTCCATTTCACGCGCAAGGCGCTGCTCATCACAAGCGCCATCGGGAGCTGGCAGACGGAGATGCCCAACTGCTGGTTGAGGTCGGAAAGGATTTGCGATGCTGAATATTGGATCGCGCCCTTCTCATGGAGCATTTCGAGTTCCAGCATCACCATGGCGGAAACCAGCAGGTCAGTCCGCTCAATCTGTTCAATCGCTCG
>JAYVRS010000868.1:0-14157 GCA_043776185.1 Bryobacteraceae bacterium
GAATCGAACCGGGGCGCGCCGCCGCGTCCACCTTCGCCGTCGCCTTTGCAGCCCATCATGATGATGCGTTCGCCGGTAGTGAATGACCGGGTGCTGGCGGCCAAGGACAGCCGGGTGCAGCGCCTGCTGGATACGTATGCTGATAACGGCAAAGTGGTGGACGAGTTGTTTCTCGGTACGCTGTCGCGATTGCCGCTGCCAGCTGAGCGCAATTTAAGCGTCACGGCGCTCGAGAAAAGCCGCGTGGAAGGTGCCCAGAACGTGCAGTGGGCGCTATTGAATCTGGTGGAGTTCCTGTACAACTTTTAGGATGAGGCGATGAAGAAACTGGCGACGATTGGCGAACTGATTCCTTCCCGGCGAGAGCTGCTGCGGTTCGGCGGCGCGGGTATTGCCGCGGCGGCGGCGCAATCCGTTTGGCCCTTGCAGCTTCGGGCGGACCCAGCGCGCAAGACCACGCCCCGCGGCAATGCCAAGAACGTGATCTTCTTCGAGTTAGCTGGTGCCTTAAGCCACGTAGACTCCTTTGATTTTAAGGAAAACAAGGCCACGCTGAAGGAGTTCGACGTCCGCAAGACGAACACCGGCATCTACGTTCCCCATGCGTTGTTTCCGCGTATGGTGAACGTGATGGACAAGATTGCCCATGTTCGTTCCTTTGTAAATCACGAAGAGGTGCATTTCCGCGGCCAATATTATGTGCAGGCGGGGCGGCAGCTGAATGTGGCGTTCGCGACCGAGATCCCGTCCATTGGTTCGGTGGTAGCGAGCGAGCTGGAATCGCGCCGCAAAGCAACCGATACGTTTCCGACTTACGTTTCCTTCAACCTTACGACCAATCAGGTAGGGGCGATGGCTACGGGTTTCTTGCCGGCGCGCTTCTCGGTGTTCGATATGAATCCGGACGAAGCGTTGAAAGGGATGACGCTGGACCAGAAGGCGAGCGAGTTACTCGAAGAGCGTTGGCGTTTACTGGCCCGTCTGCGGGAGCTGAATCCGGGGCGGCTGATGGGGCTGGATAAGTCGATTACGGGGTTCGAGGATTTTAGTGCCACGGCGAAGCAGTTACTCTCGGATGGCCGTTGGCCGGCGGCCTTCAAGATCGCCGAGGCGGATCGTAAACGTTACGGCAATACGTCCGTGGGCCTTTCTTCCATCCTGACGCGTAACTTACTCAAGCAGGATGGCGGCACTCACTATATCCACATTTGCCATAACGGTTGGGATCATCATAAGGAGATTTGGACGAGGTCCGCGTCGTCCAATCACTACCAATTGATTGCGGAGATGGACCCGGCGCTTTCAAGCCTGCTTGAGGATCTAGCCACTACCCCGTCGCCCACCACGCCGGGCAAGTTCCTGCTCGACGAGACGCTGGTGGTTTGCATGGGCGAATTCGGGCGCACGCCGGGTCCCTTGAACTTCCAGGGTGGTCGCGACCATCACAAGCACGTCTTCCCGGCTATGTTTGCCGGTGCGGGGGTGCGGGGGGGACAAGTACACGGGGCCAGTGACATGGATGGCGTGAAGTGTGTCGATACGGGATGGCAGCACCCGAAGCAGCCGCGCATTGAAAATGTAGTCGCCACCATTTACTCTGCGCTGGGAATTGATTGGGCCAAGGAAGTACACAATACGCCATCGGGACGCACTTACGTCTATGTGGATCCGCTGGGCGCTAACGGCATCATCAAGACCGACGAGCTCGCGAATCTGTATGCCTAAATGGGCGGCGCTGTTGATGGTGTGGGCGACATGCCTTAGCGCGGCCGATCAGGCCGGGATGGTGCTGATTCCCGGGGGCGAATATCTGCGGGGGCGAGCATTTCCCTGGTCAGACTACGAGGTGGCCTGGTACCCGAATCCGGTAAAGGATGATTCACCGGCTCGAAAGATTACGGTGGATGCTTTCTGGCTCGATGCCGCCGAGGTGACCAATTCGCGCTACGCGGCCTTCGTCAAGACTACGGGTCATCGGACGCCCTACCATTGGCGTCAGGGCCAGATGCCGGAGGGGAAGGGCAGCCATCCCGCCAACAACGTCAGTTGGGACGATGCTGCGGCGTTCTGTGCCTGGGATGGCGCGAAGCGGTTGCCGACGGAGGCGGAATGGGAGCGGGCGGCCCGTGGCGACGAGGAAGGCAAGATGTATCCGTGGGGCGATCGCGACATCACGGCGAAAGACGCGGTCTTCAATCAGATCGACGGTCCCCAGGCGGTTTGCCGCAAGGGAAAAGTGGGTGGCTTGTGCGACGTGATCGGCAACGTCTGGGAGTGGTGCGCCGACTGGTATGGGCAGAAGTATTACGCGTTGGCGCCTCCAGCGAATCCGTCGGGCCCGGACACGGGGCAATACCGGGTGTTACGGGGAGGGAGTTGGTTCGACGTGCCCCCGTTGTTCCTCACCATTCCGTACCGCAGTTGGGCGCGCCCCGGCGAGCGCAGCCCCACGATTGGCTTGCGTTGCGCGAAGTCCGCCGCGCGATGAGCCCCCCTTGCATTTGTCACCGGAATGTGATTTAACATATACACTCGGCGGTTTACCGTCTCGGGAAGTCTGTCAAATTTATCAGGGGTAACATGAAGAGAATATTACTGCTGTTCTGCTTAACAACGGCCATGATGATGGCGCAAATCGGTACATCGACGATGACCGGTCGGGTGACTGATTCAACCGGCGCGATCGTCCCCAATTGCTCGGTGAGCGTGATCCAGAAGGGGACAAACTTTACTTCGACGACGAAGACCAACGACGAAGGCATCTACCGGGTGTTGTCTCTTCAGCCGGGCACTTACAAAGTAACCTTCGAGGCCGCAGGGTTTAAGAAGTTTGTCCGGGATGAAATCGAGCTGCGCACCGGCGACACGCTGGCCGTCGATTCGGCCATGCAAGTGGGTCAAGTTACTGACCAGGTCGAAGTCACTGGCGGCGCGCAGGCCCTCGAAACGGAAACCTCGGCGACCGGCACGGTGATGAGCGGTAGTGTTCTTTACGAAATGCCGCTGTATCAGCGCTACGTGAACTCTACGCTGAACCTCGTTCCTGGGATGACCAGCGGCGGCTACGCCTACGGTGGCGATCTCGGCTCTTATCACCTCGCCGGTCAACGCAACGGTGCCATCGGTATTTTCGAAGACGGCGTTAACGGTAACGACCAGTTGGGCGGCACCGGCACCATCAAGCCCCTGCAGAACGCCGTTGCCGAAGTGAAGGTAATCACCACCGTCCCCCCGGCCGAATACGGCCATTCTGGCGGCGGGGTCATCTCAGTGGTGAAGAAGAGCGGCACCAACGAACTGCACGGTATGGGCTCCTGGTACGGCCGCACGCGCCGCATGCAGCACCGCCTGTTCTTCGATAAGTTCACTACATCTCAAGCTGGCGTGATGACCTTCTTCATGCAGCCCGACGCCAATGTGGGCGGTCCGGTGATGATTCCCAAAATTTATGACGGACGCAACAAAACCTTCTTCTTCTTCGGCTACCAACGCCTGCACGAAAAGAAGGTCGCCCAAGTATTCGACACCGTACCCACCGTTGATATGCGCGCCGGGAACTTCAACTTCCCCGGCGTAGCCAACGCCAACCAGATCTTCGATCCCGCCACCACGCGCCGCAACGCGGACGGCACTTGGTCTCGCGATCCCTTCCCGGGCAATCGGGTCCCCACCGCCCGGATCGATCCGGTGGCCAACAAAGTGCTCGGCTTCGATCCGTGGGTGCAGCCCAACTATGGCGGCGGCACCTTCAACTCGCTCGGCCCGTCGGGCAACCTGCTGGCCAACGAACTGGCGCTCACCTTTTTCAATGACTACAACCTGCGCATCGATCACCAGTTCTCGACGGCCTTCAAAATCTACGGCAGCTATACCGACAACGCGCAAACTGGCTTCCAACGCCCGATCACCATCCGTAAGGACCGCGCCGCCTTCGACAGTCAACAGGGCAATTACAACCCCTTCCGCGGGCTGAACGCCTCGCTCGGTTACACTTGGGTGGCCAGCCCGTCGCTGGTCAATGACTCCCGCATCGGCTACCTCCGCCGCCGCAGCGACTTTATCGTTCCTTCGTTTGGCGGAAACTGGCCTCAGCAACTCGGCATCCCCAACATCGATCAAGCGTTGTTGCCCGCCTTCGGTTCCGGCAGTCGTAGCACCCCGGATGGCCTGTACGGCATCACCGGCGCCACGCCAAACAAACAGGTAGGCGAGACGTTTTCCTATCGCAACGACACCACGCTGGTCCGCGGCACCCACGCCATCAAGTTCGGCTACGAACTACTGCATTACACCTTCAACTCGGCCAATTTCGCCCGTCCGGCGCAGCTCAGCTTCACCAACGTTACCGCCGGCTTGCAGGCGAATGGTGTGGCCGTCCCCAACACCGGTAACTACTTTGCGGGCTTCCTTACGGGGTATGTCTCGCAAGGCTTGTTTACGCAGGAACTTACTAGCTGGCTGCCGAAGAGCTCCATCCACAGCTTCTATGTGCAGGACGACTGGAAGTTGAGCCGCACGCTTACCCTGAATATCGGTATGCGCTACTCCAACGAAAGTCCCTTCAACACCAAGAACGGTGCCATGAGTAACTTCAGCACGACGGCGGTTGACCCGCTGACGGGCCGCCCCGGCGCGATCATCCATCCCACCGAAGGCTTGAACCGCCGCGACAATAATAACTTCAACCCGCGTTTTGGCGCTGCCTGGCATCCCCTGCAGAAATGGGTCTTCCGCGGCGGCATTGGCATGTATACAATCGACGTCAAGTTCCCGGCCCAGCGCGGTAACTACGACGAGTACGTCGCCACCTCGAACCAGCAGGCGGCCCCCGGCGACCCGAGCCCCATCTTCCGCTTGAGCCAGGGCCCGGCTCCGGCGAAATTCGCGGTGAACTCCAACGGCACTTCCACTTTCGTCGGCACCAATTTCGGCTCGCGCAGCGTTGAATATTGGGACCCGAATCTTCGCAACCCGTACGTGATCAACTTCAACGGCGGCGCGCAATATGAGTTCATCAAGGACTACGTGCTTGATCTTAGTTACCAGGGTTCCTCCGGCGTCGGGTTGGTGGAAAGGTGGCAATTGAATACCTTCCCCATTGACTACTTCTCTGGCAACCCCACGCAGCAGAATACCGTGCTCGCCTCGGCGCAGAACTTCCGCCCCTTCTCGGCCTTCGGCGATGTCCGGCTGCGCTCTAATTTCGGCCACTCGAGCTTCCACTCGGGCACCGTGAAACTCGAGAAACGCATGTCCCGCGGCGTGTTCTTCTCGACGTTCTACACGTGGTCGAAGGCGATCAACTCTCAGGACAACGACAACGACGGCACCGGCGTGGCCCCCATTCAGAACCGGGGCCTCGAAAAGGCTCTGGCCGGCTATCACCGCGCGCACCGCTGGCTGGCTACGGTGAACTATGAGCTGCCGTTCGGCAACGGCAAGAAGTACTTCACCTCCGGCTGGAAGAAGCAGGCCTTCGGCGGCTTGGAACTTTCCTGGATCCAGACGGTCGAAAGTGGCAACCCGCTCACCTTCAGCTACGCCGGCAGCCCGAACAATTACTACCCTGGCTTCGCCGGCAACAGCCGCCCCAACTACGTGGGCACGCCGTCCATTCGCGACAACTTCCGCGACTTGGGCGGCGACCGCTTCAACGTCCAGAACATCAACTCCGTCTACAGCGGCGGCAATAATGGTCTGGATAACTTCGCTTACCCAGCCGCCTTTACCGTCGGCAATGCCGGCCGTAACTCGGTGATCGGCCTGCCACTGCTGTGGGCGCAGGTTTCCGCGCAGAAGAATTTCCAGATCAAGGAGAAGATCAAGGCGCAAATCCGCTGGGATTTCCAGAATGCGCTCAAGACGTATAACTTCAACCCGCCCACCACCACGGTCGACTTCCGCAATCCCCGGACGTTCGGCAAGGTGTCGAGCGATCCGCGCACGGCTTCGCTGGGCGGTCAGCCGCTGATGAACCTCACCTTGGCGGTGTTCTTCTAAACCTTGGCCAGTCCATAAGGAAAGCCGGACCCGAAAGGGTCCGGCTTATCCCCCGGCTAACGCCGTGGGCTAGGGTGTCGTTAGGCGGGGGAGTGATGGTGGCTTGGGCATGTTCGGCGGCTTGGCGCGTTGTGAACCAGACTTCGAAATCGACCAAGCCGTCGTCGCGGTTGTATTGGCTGATGCCCGAGAGGTCGTGCTCGGATAAGTTGGCGACTAACTCGTCTTCATCGTCAGGGTGGATGGTGTAAGTGAACCGGAACACTAAATTTTTTGGCGGGCGTCGATGAAGAGCCAGCAGGTGGCGGCGATTAGGTAGAGCGCCGACATGATGGCGATGGAGGCGGTCCAGCCGCCGTGGCCGTTGACGAGCCAGGGGACGAGCGAGGGGCCGACGATGCCGCCGATTTGGCCGCTGGTGTTCATGAAAGCGGAGACTACGCCGGCGTTGGAGCCGCCGATGTCGACGCAGGTGGCCCAACTGGCGGCGAGGGTGAACATGCTGGTGGCGATGGAGATGGCGATGAGGGCGGCGGCGGCGATGGGGTTGGGGACGACGGCGGCGCCGGCCATGGCCAGTCCGGCGAGGAGGTAAGCAGCACCGGCGATGACGGCGCGGCCATGGCGCAGACCGAAGCGGCGAACGGCAAAGTCAGTGGCCCAGCCGCCGCCGAAGTCACCGGCGATACTCAGCAGCATCGGGGCGCCGGAGAGAGCGGCGAGTGTCGCGCCGGAGAAGCCGCGTTCCACTTCCAGATATTTAGGCAGCCAAGTGATCACGAAATAGAAGCCGTAGGTGTTGGCGATATACATGAGGCAGAGCGGGAACATGGCGGGATGGC
The DNA here is from genome assembly GCA_043776185.1 of Bryobacteraceae bacterium. Lineage (GTDB taxonomy): Bacteria > Acidobacteriota > Terriglobia > Bryobacterales > Bryobacteraceae > JALHNI01. Next base: position 6,843 of record JAYVRS010000868.1, read on the forward strand.
GGAGGATGCGGCTCCAGATGTTGGTGGTGCCATGCGGCGAGTCGGGGGTACGGTTAGCTTCGATGTAGGCGCATTCTTCGGCGGTGACGGCGGCATGTTCGCGAGGCTCATTGCGGAACCAGAGATACCAGGCGGCGGCCCAAGTGAACCCGACGCAGCCGAAGATGATAAAGACCATGCGCCAGCCGACATACTGCTCAAGGATAAACGCCGCATAGGGCGTGATGCCGCCGGCCAAGTGGGCGCCGGCAAAGAAAGTGCCTTGGACGCGCCCACGCTCCTGTTGCGGGATCCAGCGGCTTAAAGCGCGGGCGGCGACGGGCCAGGCCCCGGCCTCGCCGATGCCGAAGAGAAATCTGACGATGACGAGGCTCCAGAAGCCGACGGCGGCGGCGGTGACCATGGTGAAGACGCTCCACCAAACGACGATGCGCGTGAGGACTACGCGCGAGCCCAGTTTGTCGGCCCAGCGCGCGGTGGGGACTTCGAAGAGGGCGTAGGCGAGGGTGAAGGCGCTGAAGACGTAGCCCATTTCCTGCATGCTGAGGCCGAGATCTTTGGAGATGGGTCCAGCGAGCTTGCCGATGCAGACGCGGTCGAGATAAGTGACGAAAGCGAGGGCGACGGTGAAGGCCGTGACGCGATAGCGGACGGCGGAGAGTGGCGAAGTGGTCACCGGTTTATTTGATCACGGTTTGGACTCTGCTTCGATCTTGGTGATGGCGTGCCGGTAACGGAACATGCTTTTGAGTTGGAGCTTCACCGCCCATCCGGCAAGCCAATCGGAGAGTGGTGACAAGGGCAACGAGAATTCGATTTCGTCGGTGAGGCGCGTGCCATGGCCCTCGGTGGCAAACAGATGATGGTGATGCCACGTGCGAAATGGACCTTCCACTTGGCGATCGGCAAAGAGCTTTTGGTAAGCGTATTCGGTGTGTTCGGCCACCCAGCGGATCTTGAGGTGACTTACTCGAAAGACAATGCGAGAGCCTACTTCGAGGCCGCCGGTTTTGCTTTCGACGATCAGGGGAGTTTCTGGCGGCGTGAGTAATTGGATGGCGTCGGGGCGTTCATGGAAGGCCCAGACGGTGGCGAGGGGAGCGTTGATGTAGGAGGAATATTGGAAAGTTACCATTGCGGCGACGCAGCTACTTCCAGCTTACGCTGGGTGCCACGCTCGGCGACAGTGACTTTGCCTTGGCCGATGACCACGCTTTCGACACCGCGCCAATCGGCGGGAATCGGCAACAGGAAAGTGGCGTAGGAGCGGGTGACGGTTTCGCCGGCGTCGAGGTAAGTGTAAATGGGGCGGCCGAAGATGCGTCCTTTGCGAACCAGCACGGGGAAGGGCTGATGGAGGCCGGTGGTGCCGAACTCGAGGCCGCGGGCGAGGGGCTTGTTTTGGGCGTCGACATGACGCCAGGCGTTGAACCAGGGGTACTCGGCGGTGCGCCAAAGATAGCCTAGCAGCAGTCCCTGCTTGGGTGCCGAAGCGGTGGCCCAGCCGAGTGGCTGATCGATGACGTAGGAGACGACGTTGGGCATCGGATCACTTCTCAGGCGGCGCATGTCAATGGTTTCGGTATCTTTGAAGGCTTGCGGCCAAAAGAAGGAGGGCTCCTCAGGATTGGGCAGCGGCGAGGATTGGGCGAATCCGCGGCGGGCGTTTGCGTCGACGAGCGTGTCTTCGTCGAGAAAGGGAGGGCCGATGGTGGGATGTTGCACCATGTTGTAAAGCTTGCCGAGCTTGTTGCGATTGGTGACGTTTTCGCTGACGGTGACCAGGGCAGCTTGCGGATCGATCAGCACGCGACGGACAACGTCGAGCCCGGCCATGGGCAGGCTGGCGGCCATGATGCCGGGTTTTAGCACTTGCCAAGCGACGCGCGTGGCTTCGCCGTGAAAGGGCATGCCGTTGGCGATTTCGGGGTCGCTGGGTTGTCCCCAACGGTCGAGGCAGAGGAAGTGCGCCATGGGACGGTTGATAGCTTTTTCGTCGGCGGGCCCCAGCCAGCGGAGGGGGTTGAGCGGCTTGTCTTTGAGCCTGAAGGAGACGAAGGAGCCGCCGCCGAGGTCGAAGATGGCTTCGGCGGTGGGGTTTTGGATGACGACTTGGGGACGGTCTTGGGATAAAGTGAGGAGGAAGATGAGGGCGTGCATCATGATGAAGTTACCACTAAACACGGTAGGCAAGGCATCGGGCTGGAACCGAGATGCGACGAAGCCGCTTGAGCGCCGTTTGACGCCAGTCTGACGCATGCCATTTCGCTTTTGCTCTACACTTCGCGACTAGGCAGGAGTTATACTCACTGACGTGATCCCCGCGAGACCGTGGAATAGCAACATCCACTATCACCAACTGCTTCTTCGAGCCATCCCGAATGGAGCGAAGCGGGTTATCGATGTTGGCTGTGGTGACGGCTTTCTGTGCGCGCAACTAGTACAGCGAGGCGTGAAATCGGTCGTTGGCGTCGACACGGATGCGGGCGTTTTGCATCGCGCCAGAACTCGCTTTTCCGGCTTGCCGATCAAGTGGGTGCATGGCGATGTTCTCAACCTGGATTCTCTACCGCACTGCGCATATGATGCTGTTCTTTCGGTCGCCATGCTTCACCACATGGATGCCGCAGCCGGACTGACTCGTCTGGCTGAACTGGCTCGACCTGGCGGCGTATTTGGCGTAATCGGCCTGGCAGCAAATGACTGGTGGGACCTACCTTGCGCGGCGGGCGGCCAATTCATGCGTCACTTGGTCAGCCTCACTCGCGGGTATTGGGAGCACTCTGCTCCGATGGCGTGGCCCCCGCCCGCGACGTATCGGGAAATGAAACGAATTGCTCGTGGAGTCTTGCCGGGTGTCCGCTATAGACGGCATCTCTACAGTCGTTATTCACTCGTTTGGGCCGCACCCGTCTGAGCCTGACATTCACAGACCGCAGTGGCTTTCGCGGATTCTCGCCCACAATTGGCCACAATGGAGGCAGCAGTGTTCTTGCGGGCTGGGGCCGCCGAGGGGCTTAAACTAGAAGCATGCCTGACGCCCGACAAATGACCGCGATCATTGAACGCGAGGACGACGGATACGTAGCCTTGTGTCCGGAGTTGGACATCGCCAGCCAGGGAGCATCGATTGAAGAGGCGCGCGCCAATCTTGTCGAGGCGCTTACACTCTTCTTTGAAACCGCATCCGCTCACGAGGTCTCCCGCCGATTTCACAGCGAAGTATTCATAACCCAGGTCGAGGTGCCGGTTGGGTAGACTTCGAGTCCTTGCAGGCTCTGAAGTATGCGCGATTCTGGAACAACACGGTTTCGGGTTGGCCCGCCAGCGCGGAAGCCACAGAATCATGCAGAAGCGAACGGAAGGCACTACGATAACGGTTCCGGTCCCCCTTCATCATCCAGTGAGGCGAGGAACGCTATTGAGCATCATTCGGCAATCAGGACTCGCCAAGAGCCACTTTGAGGCCGACTAGTAGTCGATAGCTCCACATAAACGGCACAGTGATGACGGCGTCGAGTCAGTTCGTGCGGGTAAGATCATTGACCACGGAACTGCCGATAGATTCGCGCGAAGCGAGATATGGCTGAGCTGAAGCTCCGCGCGAACTATAAGTCCGCCCTACAAGTTGATGATTTGGCGGACGGTGTGGCCGGTGGCCAGGCGGTCGAAGCCTTCGTTGATCTGGTCTAGCGTAAGTCGCTCGCTCAACAGCGCCGTTACCGGGAGGCGGCCTTGCTCGAAGAGTTGGATGAAGCGGGGGACGTCGCGGGCGGCGATGCAGGAGCCGATATAACTCCCTTTGAGCGTGCGCTCTTCGGCGACTAAGTTGGTAGCGGGCATGGGCCAGCGGGCATCGGGGTGGGGAAGGCTGGCCGTCACGGTGGTACCGCCGCGGCGAGTTACTCGATAAGCGGTTTCGAGCGCGCCGACGGCACCGGCCATTTCAAAGGCGAAATCGACGCCGCCGTTGGTGGCATCTTTGAGGTCGGCGATGAGCGTGGGCGATTGGGCGTTGAAGGTCAGCGTAGCTCCGAGTGACTTGGCGAGCGCCAGTTTGTCTTCGTGAACGTCGATGGCGATGACGTCGACGGCTCCCGCGAGTTGCGCGCCCAGGATGGCGTTCAAGCCCACGCCGCCAAGCCCAATGACGGCGACGCGCGCCCCGGGGGGGACCTTGGCAGTATTTACGACGGCTCCGACGCCCGTGAGGACAGCGCAACCGAAAAGCGCGGCTTGTTCAAAGGGCAGGTGGTGTGGGACCTTCACGGCCGAGCCACGATTGACAACGGCGTATTCGGCGAAGGCCGAGACCCCGATGTGGTGGTAGACGCGTTGGCCGTTCTGGTGCAGGCGGAAGTGGCCTCCCAGAAGGCTGCCGGCGGCGTTCGATTGTTGGCCGGGTTCGCAAAGCCCTGGGCGGCCCTCAATGCAGGGGGCACAGCGGCCACAGCGGGGCGCGAAGACCATGACGACGTGGTCGCCGGGGGCCATGTCGGTGACGCCGGGGCCGCATTCGACTACCTCGCCGGCTGCTTCGTGGCCGAGGACCATGGGCATGCTACGGGGGCGGTCCGCATTGACGGTGGAGAGGTCGGAGTGACAGAGGCCGGCGGCGCGGATGCGGATGAGTAACTCGCCGTCGCCGGGCGGATCGAGGTCGACATCTTCAATGCTAAAGGGCCGCGAGTCAGCGTAGGGTTGCGGCAACTGCATTTCGCGAAGGACGGCGGCGCGGATTTTCATTATTCGAATTGTTTGCGGAAGTTGGCCATGTCGGTTTCGAGTTTGACGAGACGCTCGGAGAGCTCGGTGACTTGCTCTTCGAGTTTGGCCACTCGGTCGCCCGCGATTAGCTGGCCGGGCACGGGGGGCACGTAGCCGGCAACGTCGCCTGAGAGCAGATGAGCCCAACGATTGCCGACCGGCTTGGTGAACGGATCGGGCCGTTCGCTCAGCTTGCGGAGAACGGCCTCGACACTTTCGGTGTCCTCAAAGTCGTAGAGCGATTGGGTGCGGGCGCGGATTTCGCCCAGGGTTTGCGGACCGCGCAATAGCAGGCAGGCCAGCAGCGCCAATTCGCGATTGCCGACTTGGAGTCGTTCCACCAGGCGATGGCCATGTTTTGGCACGCGGCTATCGCGACCGGACGTGAAAACCAGCGCCATGCCGCGATGACGCAGCTTGTCGAGCGCGAGCGTGACGGCGTCGTCGGTGAGCGACATCATCGGCTCGCGGCTCGATTTTTGATTACACGCATTCACTAGCGCGTTGAGCGAAAGCGGATAGTAATCGGGAGTAGCCATCTCTTTTTCGATGAGACAACCCAAAACTCGCGCTTCAATGGGATCGAGGTCGAAAGGCATGGGGTTAACGCATCGTCGGACTGAAGAGCGGCTCCGTCTCGGGCGACATCAACACCCAGAAGCTATAGAGGGCGAGCACGGTGCCCACGGGAATATTGGCCAGGTGCAAGGTAGCCACCACCATCGAAAGGGATCGCGCCCACGGGCGAAACTTCATCAAACCGAGTCCCACGACGACGGAGGGAATGGCGAGCACAAGCATCATGGCGGTGATCCCGCTACCAAAAAACCGGATGACCTGGACCATGGGTCCCGAGGCGAAATCAGAGTTTTCGGCTTGCATCATCAACCCGCTGAAGCCTCCGAAGCTGATTAGTAAGATCAAAGCCGCCAAGCCACCAAGGACGCCGAGACCGACGTACATGATACCGAGAGCTCTGACATGTGACTCCATGCCCATAAGGGAACCTATTTCTCCTTCCTAGATGGTACCGTGCTTCCTATGGTACGGATGTGCCCCCTATCGCGGCCCTGGAATCTGGCGGTCGCCGCGAAAAATTCTGCCCTCAATCCCTGTTATCCTTGGGACTATCCAACGTTCGATTCAGTTTTCTTTCGGATTGCGCAGAGAAGCCGTGGCCGCCCAGCCAGCTTGCGCTAAGATTGCGAATCCAAATACTTTATTTTTCGTCGAAGTAGCAGGGCCATGGTAAACGCCATCCAACCGTTGTTTGCCGCATCCACCACGGACAAGATCTTGAACGTGCTGTTTGACGACACATTTGCCGGGATTCACCAGTTAACTTGGTTTGACTGGGCCATCCTGCTGCCCTACTTTGGCACGTTGTTCGTCTTGTCCCTGTACGGGCTGCATCGCTACAAGGTGATCCACGAGTATTTTCGCGTCAAAAAGACGTTGAATCTGCCGCCCGCTCAGTACTTTGCGGATTTGCCGCCGGTCACCATCCAACTACCGTTGTTCAATGAGCAATATGTCGTGGAGCGTCTGATCGAACAGGTGTTAAAGATGCGCTATCCCAAGCACTTGTTTCAGGTGCAGGTATTGGACGACTCGACCGACGAATCGTCGGCCTCTACGGCGGCACTGTGCGCGCGCTATCGGGCCGCGGGGCACAACATCGACTACATTCATCGGGTGGACCGGACCGGGTATAAGGCTGGGGCCCTGGAGCACGGTCTCGACACGGCGACCGGAGAATTTGTGGCTGTCTTTGACGCCGACTTCCTGCCGCCAGTCGACTTTCTCGAGCGAACCATTCACTATTTTACCGACGACGGCATCGGCGTCGTGCAGACGCGCTGGAGCCACATCAACCGCGACTCCAACTTGCTGACGGAAGTGCAAGCGATGCTGCTCGACGCGCATTTCGTGCTGGAGCACGGTGCCCGCAGCGGCAATGGGCTCTTCTTTAACTTCAATGGCACGGCGGGCATTTTGCGGAAGACCATGATCCGTGACGCCGGCGGTTGGCAGCACGACACTTTGACCGAGGACAGCGACCTCAGTTATCGTGCGCAGTTGAAGGGATGGCGCTTCGCTTACGTTCCATCCGTTGACTGTCCGTCGGAACTGCCGGTGGAAACCCACGCGTTTCAGATTCAGCAACAACGTTGGAGCAAAGGGCTCACCCAGTGTGCGCTGAAATTGTGGCCGCGCATTTGGCGGTCCGATCTGCCGTTCAAAGTGAAGCTGGAGGCTTGGCTACACCTGACACCCAATATCTCTTACCCCCTCATGATCATTATCTCGGTGCTGATGCTGCCGGTGATGATTGTGCGTTTCTACATGGGTTGGGTGGAGATGGTGTTTCTGGACGTGCCGTTGATCATTGCGAACTTTGTCTCGATTGGTGCGTTTTACCTGGTGGCGCAACGCGAGTTGTATCCGCAAACTTGGAAGCGCTCGATCATCTTCCTGCCGGCGCTGATGGCCGTGGGCGTCATGTTGACGCTTTCGAACACGAAGTCAGTCATTGAAGCTCTATTGC
>JAYVRS010000869.1:0-3966 GCA_043776185.1 Bryobacteraceae bacterium
CTTCTTGCCAGATTTCCTTCCAGGCGAACAGCGGGATTAGGAACCTTGGATATGCTCTCGTCGAGAGCTTCGAGATCCGGCATAATGTTGATAACATCGTTGGTTGCAGGGTCAATGGAGTGATGAGCCTTGACGGACAAGTCAGCACCACACGGCTTAACGCCTAAAATCGAGACGCAGGCACTAGCCCGAAGTGCGGCAAAAGTCTAAACGCGCTCCCTCCCCACTATCAAGTCAAGTCGAGATTTTGATAATGTAGTGGATACCGCGAAGAAATGGAGAAAACCTTATGAAAATCCGCCTCATTGCCGGAACCCTGGCTCTCGCCCTGGCCTCATTGGCCGCCCCGCAGGCCGCCCCGTTGGCCGAACCCGCCCAGCCTGCCCCAACGTCCGTGAAACACTCAGTTAGGAAGAGCAGAGCCCGCCGCGCTCATGCCAAGCGCCGCACCCACCGGGTGAAGCACGCGCGAACTCGCGCTGCGAAGACCCCAGCCGTGCGGCTGTAGCCGGGGCTTCGCGAATGAGCCAGTAGTTCTCTCATGCCCGGGAATCGTGAGACACTGCCACACATGCGACAAATATTGGCCGCCCTGCTATGCTCCACCCTGCTTCAGGCGCAAGCGCCAACCCGCCCCATCACCGGATTCCTCCCGGACTCTGCCAAACGCGAACTCGAACTCGAAGCCAAGTTCGACCAAACCCTCGATCGCCAGAACTTCCAGCAATGGCTGAAGCGTCTATCGGCCAAGCCTCACCATGTCGGCTCCCCGGGCAGCAAAGCCACCGCCGAATTCATCGCCGCGCAGTTCAAAAGCTGGGGTTACGAAACCACCATCGAAACGTTTTATCCGCTCTTCCCCACCCCGAAGACGCGGCTCCTCGAAATGGTGGCCCCCACCCGATTCACCGCCAAGATCGAAGAGCCTCCCGTCGAGGGCGACGACACCAGCGGCATCAAAGAAGGCAACCTGCCCGTCTATCACGCCTACTCCACCGATGGCGATGTCACCGGCGAGCTGGTCTATGTGAACTATGGCTTGCCGGATGACTATCGCAAGCTGAAGGAGCTGGGCATCGACGTCAAGGGCAAGATTGTGTTGGCCCGCTATGGTGCCTCCTGGCGCGGCATCAAGCCCAAGGTGGCCGCCGAGAACGGCGCCATCGGCTGCCTCATCTATTCCGATCCGCATGACGACGGCTACTTCCAAGGCGACGTCTATCCGAAAGGCGCTTACCGGCCCGCGCAGGGCGCTCAGCGCGGCAGCGTCATGGACATGCCCGTCTATCCCGGCGACCCGCTCACGCCCTTCAAAGGTGCCACCGACTCCAACCGCGCGCCCGATCCAAAGCAGGCCCCCACCGTCACCAAAATCCCCGTCATGCCGATCTCCTATGGCGACGCCGAGCCGCTGCTGCGCGCCTTGAACGGTCCCGTAGCGCCGCTCGATTGGCGAGGCGCTTTGCCCCTCACCTATCACATCGGCCCCGGCCCGGCCAAGGTGCATTTGAAGCTCGAATTCAATTGGAAGCTCGCGCCCACTTACAACGTGGTGGCCAGGATGGCCGGCGCCACCAAGCCCGACCAATGGGTGCTGCGTGGCAATCACCACGACGGTTGGAATTTTGGCGCCGCCGATCCGCTCTCCGGCATGATCGCCGTCATGGAAGAAGCGCGCGTGATTAGCGAACTGGTCAAGACCGGTTGGCGTCCCGCGCGCACCCTGGTTTTTCTGGCCTGGGACGGCGAGGAGCCCGCCCTGCTGGGCTCCACCGAATGGGGCGAGCAACACGCCGAAGAGCTGCAACGCCATGCCGTCGCCTACATCAACTCCGACGGCACCAGCCGCGGCTTTCTGCGCGTCAGCGGCGCTTCGTCCCTTGATCTGTTTAGCACCCAAGCCGCTCGCGACCTGATCGATCCCCAAACCCACGTTTCGATGCTGGACCGCTACGTGGCCTCCCGCAAAGCCGCTGGCCGCGAAGCCGAGTTTCACCTCGAGCCGCTCGGCTCCGGCTCCGACTACACCGTCTTCCAACATCACCTCGGCATCCCCAGCCTAAACATCGGGTTTGGCGGCGAAGCCGGTGGCGGCGTCTACCATTCCAACTACGATTCCTACGATCACTACGTTCGCTTCACCGACCCTGACTTTCAATACGTCGCAGCCACGGCCCAGCTCGGCGGGCGCATGATGCTCCGCATGGCCAATGCCGATTGGCTGCCCTTCCGCGCCGATTCCACCTCGCGCGCCATCCGCGGTTGGACCAACGAAGTGATCAAACTGGCGGACGACCTGCGCACCCAAACTTCCAAGCGCAACGAGTTGATCCGCAGCGGTACCCTCAAACTGGCGGCCGATCCCCGCCAGACTTATGTCGTACCGGAGCCCGAAGACGAGGTGCCCTTCCTCAACTTCGCCCCTTTGCAAAACGCCGTCGGGCTACTCGAACAGGCCGCTTCCGCCATCGGCAAAGTGGACCCCGCCAAGCTAACCGCCGCCAAGCGCCAAGCCCTGGAGGACGCCTTAAAAGTGGCGGAGCAAAAGTTTCTCCAAGGCGATGGCCTACCGCGCCGCCCTTGGTTCCGGCACGTCCTACACGCCCCCGGCTTCTACACCGGTTATGGCGTCAAGACCTTGCCGGGAGTCCGCGAGGCTATCGAGCAGCGTTTGTGGAAAGAAGCTGAATCGCAAATCGGTTTCACCGCCAATGCCCTCACCGCCTACGCGGACTGGCTCTCCTCCGCCGCCGCCAGGGCCGGCTCCGAGTAAGCCCGTTTAGGTCGTCACCAGTCCTCTCGCAGGTTGCCACCGGGGTTCTGTTGAGCAAGCAGTTTGCGGGCCGAACAAGGGAGGCGATCCTGCAGGCTTTCCATGAGAACCTTTTCACGCGGTCGAAACACGAGTGCCTTGACCGGGTGAAGACTACCTTTCCCACTACTAGCCCACAGCGTCAGCTGTGGGATGGAGCACCACAAGCGAAGATCTTCTTCACGCGGTCAAAGCACGAGTGCCTTGACCGCGTGAAAAATACGTTTCCGATGGCACGGTTCGCGACGGGCTCTACAGCCCTCGATGACAATCGGGGGGTCACAAACCCTCCGCATGTACTCTGTTTCTGCGACGCCGCAATAACCGCTTTCATTGATAAATCCAGGACATTGCCAGGCCATTCCTGCCCCGGCCAACGCCGTGGGCCGGCAAAACATCCTAGTGTCCCGCAGGTCGCCACCCTACTCTCTTGATGGGATTCCGCGCCAGGTCGATGGCGGATTATGATCAGGAACAGTCGCCGGCCGAATGAGAGAAAGTTATGCACATGTTGTTCCAGGCCCTTTTAGGGCTCGTCGTCGGAGTCATCGCCAAGTTCCTGCTGCCCGGAAGGGATCCCGGCGGCTTTATTGTCACCGCCCTCATCGGCATTGCCGGGGGATGGCTTGGAGGCCAGATCGGTAAGTGGGTGGGCTGGTACCAAGACGGCCATCCTGCCGGCCTCGGGCTTTCCATCGTCGGCGCGATGGCCTTGCTTCTCGTTTACCGCATCATTTGAAAGAGGAAAGTACTATGGATTTCACTGGAATGTTAGGCGGCCTGTTGCAACAATATGCCGGCGGCCGTCCGGCTTCGGCCGACTCCGCTCATGACCACTTCGATCAAGTCGCTCAAGGCGTCGACAGTTCTTCGATGTCTTCCGCTATTGGGTCTATGATGCGTTCGAGCGACACGCCCGCCTTCGGACAAATCGCTGGACAACTCTTCGGCAGCGGTGACGCCGGGCAGAAGGCTACCATGTTAAATACTCTTCTCGCCGGTGCGGGTCCTGCCGTGTTGAGCCAACTCGCGGGAATAATTCCTGGCTTCGCCGCCAACTCTGCCATCACCCCGGAGCAAGCGCAGGCCGTCCCCGCCGAAGCGGTTTCGCAAATCGCCGCCCACGCCGAACAGCACGATCCGTCCATCCTCGA
>JAYVRS010000870.1:0-3966 GCA_043776185.1 Bryobacteraceae bacterium
CGATTTCTCGCAAACCCGCGTGGCCAACGGCACGCTAGTCCAAATCTATGATCCGTTTTCGACGCGCGCGAATCCGGCCGGCGGTTTCATCCGTGACGCCTTTGCCGGTAATCGCATTCCGGCGAGCCGGCTGGACCCGGTCGCCATCAATTCACTCAAATACTACCCAGCCCCGAATACGACGCTCAACGCGGTCACTAACCAGAACAACTTCGCCAATCAGGGCTCGGCTGGCGTCAATCTCGATCAATGGGATGTTCGCGTTGACCATAACCTCACGAGCACCCAGAAGGTCTTCGGGCGTTACTCCAAGCGCAATACGGAAACCGTACCGGCTATCTTCTTTCCCAAGGACATCACCATCGCCGAGGGCCGGGTAATTGAATCGGACAATGTCCACGGCGCGGTCGCTGATTACACCAATACTCTTTCGCCGACGATGATTCTGAACGCCCGGCTGGGGTTTGCCCGCACGCTGTACATTTACGCGAACCAGGGTCTCGGCTTTTCGCCGTCCACGCTCGGTTTTCCTAAATATCTTGACCAGATTCTGGATGTGCAGATGTTCCCGCGAATTGGGCCGAGCGGCTACGCGTCCTTGGGTGGCAATGGCAACCGCTACAACGCGTTCAATAGCAATACGGCGCTGGCCAATGTTACTAAGATCAGTGGCAAACATACCGTAAAAGTGGGCTTCGAGGGCCGTCTGCACCGGGTGGGTGTCTCCGAGTTTGACAACCAGGGTGTTTTCGGATTCTCGGCCACGATGACCCAAGGTCCGAATCCGAATACGGCCAGCGCCACAGCGGGCAACAGCATTGCCTCGCTGTTACTCGGAACCGGCTCCAGCGGCAATAACTTGATCCAGAATTTCAAGAACGTCGAGACGCAAAACTTCTATCTCGCCTGGTATGTGCAAGACGACTGGCGCATTACTCGGAAACTCACGCTCAACTTAGGTATCCGCTACGACTACGACACACCGCGCACCGAACGCTTCAACCGCACTAACTACTTCGACCCCAACGTGGCCTCGCCGCTGGGCAACGGGGCCAAAGGCGGGCTGGTTTTCGTGGGCGTCGGCGGCAATAGCCGACACCAATATAACTGGGATCTGAATAACCTGGTTCCGCGCATTGGTCTGGCGTACCAACTAACTTCCAAGACCGTAATTCGCGCCGGCTACGCCAACATTTACGGACAGTCGCACCAGGCCGCCCATGGCACCATCGGCACGACGGGCTGGCGTCTCGATAATCTATGGGTGAACTCGGTGGACGGCATCACGCCCGCTAACCTGTTGCGGGACCCCTATCCCAATGGCTTCCGCGCGCTACCTGGTTCGAAGGAAGGTCTGCTGACCGGCACCGGTACTGATCTGGAAGCGGTGATCCAGGAGACGCCGGCCCCGCTCTCCATGCAGATGAATTTCAATATCCAGCGCGAGCTTCCCGGCCAGATGCTACTCGAATCCGCTTATGTCGCTACGCGCGGCCTCCAGTTACACAGCGGTGTTACTTCCAATCAGATTTCGCCGGAGTACTTGTCGCTGGGAGCGCAGCTGAATCAGTTGGCCGACAATCCTTTCTTCGGCAAGATCCCTACTGGCACTTTAGTAAATGCCCGGGTCGCGCGCGGCCAGTTACTCCGCCCCTTTCCGCAATTCGGGACGATTGGAATCGTGAACGTCGCCGGCGCTTCGTCGACTTATCACTCGTGGCAAAATACGGTGAGCAAACGCTTTTCCCGAGGCTTTACGTTTGAAGGATCTTACACTTGGTCGAAGCTAATCGACAACGGCACCAGCCACCAGAACTCTTATGACATCCGCGCCAGCCGCAGCTTGTCGGATCTGGATGTGCGGCATCGTTTTGTGATCAGTTACATCTACGAACTCCCCTTTGGCCGCGGCCGAAAATTTGGGGCCAACGTTTCTCGACTAACTGACACGGTGCTCGGCGGATGGCAGGTGAATGGCTTCACTTCTTTCCAGACCGGAAACCCGCTCTCGTTCTCAGCCAGCAACACGTCGGGCCTGTTCGCCTCCTTGACGCGGCCCAATAACAACGGCACTTCCGGATTGCTCACCGGCCCGGTGGATCAGCGCTTGAATGGCTATTTCACTACGGCTCCGTATACGCAGCCCGCGCCCTTTACCTTCGGCACGCTCGGGCCGCGGCTACCGGACATCCGCTCGGATGGCGTACGCAACTTCGACCTATCGCTGTTCAAAGACTTCAAGCCCTTCGAAAGGGTCCGCATTCAGCTGCGGGGCGAGTTCTTGAATGCCTTCAACACGCCACGCTTTGGCAGCCCGAACACCTCCGTCACCTCCAGTTCGTTTGGCGTGATCACTTCCCAGGCGAATGCCCCCCGGCAGATTCAATTCGGCCTGAAGGCTCTCTGGTAGTCGTAACTGCGTAAGAATACGAATATGCCCACCACCGGACGATTGCTGATCGCCTTGGCCCTGCTCGCCGCCACGCTGTCCGCGCAGAGCGGCCTCGAAGTGATCGCCGCTTACTACGGAACGGGTCGCAGCTTCCTGGACGTCACCGCTTTGGTGCGCGCCCAAGCCCAGCCGGACGGCTTGTCGCTCACCGTCGGCACCGCAGCGTTGGGCGGCGATCCGTTTCCCGGTCAGTTGAAGACCATGCGGATCTACTACAAGGTGGGCGGCCAGTTCCAGCAAGGCGAGTGGAAGGATAGCGAAAATGTCGTCATCGGGCGGCTCACCACCGGGGGCCGGAACACGGGCATGCGAGGCGGGGGGCGCCCGGTGGCCCGTGAGCGGCCCATGATCGGTGCGCCGCTCACCATCCTTCAGGCCACTTATGGCACCGGCGCCCGCACGGTGGATGTCACCTCGCTGCTCCAGAGTCGCGTCCAGCGCGATCAGTTGGATTTCGACGTGCCGGGCAGCCTGCTCGGTGATCCGGCGCCGGGTCTCCTCAAAGAGATAGTGGTCAGCTATCAGTGGAACGGGCAAACGCGCGAGGCCCGCGTGCGCGATGGTGAGCATCTTCGGCTCCCGATCGATCAGATGACCACGCCGGTGCCGGTGGCCACGGGCCTCAGGATTGTCAGTGCACAGTATGGCGCCGGTACCCGCACAACGGATGTCACGGCTATGCTGGGGGCGCGCATCTCGGCTGACGGGTTGGTGGTGCTGGTGGAGAACAACAATCTGGGCGGCGATCCAGCGCGGGGTGCCGACAAAGCGCTCAACGTTGTCTACGAGTGGAATGGCCAACGCTTTAACGCGTCAGCGAAAGAGGGCCAGACGCTCCGCTTGCCCCCAGACCAGACCCACAGCGAACAGTCAACGACTGTCCGCACGCCCACTAACGGAGTCTGTCTCTATCCCGGCCAGAACTTTCAGGGCACGCCGTTTTGCGCCGAACTCGGGCAGGACCAAGCTCGCCTGACGGGCACATGGGGTTCGTTGCGCTTCTTCGGCACCGCCCGGCAAGTGGACCTCTTTGAAACTGCCGGCTTCACTGGCCGCACCGTCCGGCTTACGGCCGAACTAGCCGATCTATCCCGGGCCGGCGGAGGCTTCTTCAGTGGTCCGGCCCCTTGGGCCACCACGCCCGCATCCTTCCGCCTCAGCCAATAGCCGCAGCGGCGCAAGCGGGCCGGCGGGAAATTCGATTACCATATCGCGTTGGGATACTCCGCTTGGATCCGGCGATCCGAAGTGATCAGGGGTGCCTCATTATTGGCGATAGCGTTCGCCACAATCACCCGATCACCTGGTTCACGCGTCCATTTCACGCGCAGGGCGCTGTTCATCACAACTGCCATCGGAAGCTGGCAGACGGAGACGCCCAATTGCTGGTTGAGGTCGGAAAGGATTTGCGATGCCGAATATTGGATCGCGCCCTTCTCATGGAGCATTTCGAGTTCCAGCATCACCATGGCGGAAACCAGCAGGTCAGTCCGCTCAATCTGTTCAATCGCTCG
>JAYVRS010000871.1:0-3961 GCA_043776185.1 Bryobacteraceae bacterium
TCGAGGCTATCGCTCGAACCGAAACTTCGCCAGTATTATTTACCTCATCGCAGGCAAACTCGATCTCTTCTGTCAACCCACATGAAACAGCGAAGAACCCATTTTCATAATCTCTCCGCTGGGGTTGACCAGTGACGGCAAGTGTTTCCTTGCCGCAGGTGTATGCGTGGCTCGACCCGCTCACCTTCGTTCGCGGCTCATTTGCCGGGTGAATTGGCGACCAAGCTGATGGCCAGTGAGTGACAACAAAGTAAGTGGCTCACAACCCACCCGCCTTGCGCACGAAGAACCGGACTTCCCGCGAGTCCTCCTGGCCCAGCGCGAGGGCGTGGCCGGTGGTGGGGTTGAGTTGGCGGCGGGTGCCTTGGTCGTCGGTGTCGACGACGGTGGGGATGGCGGTCTTGATTAGGATTTGGGCGGTGCGGCTTTTGGGCACGGTGACGGTGAGGTTTTGGCGCGCGCCGATTTGGGCGCCTTCCATCGCCCGCACCGGCCCATGTGGACCCTGTACGGTGACTTCCAGCCCCGCCCCTTGACGTCCTGACTTACGCAGTTCGCCGTCTTCGTCATCCACGGCGACCGTTAATATAGCGCCGGTGTCGAGCGTATAGTCCTGAGTAACTTGGAAGTTACTCACGTTGGTGCCGACGGTGATGAGGTCGACTTTGGCGTCCCAATCGCAGGGCGAGAGATACGTGGTGCGTGGCACGTGGGGGCAGATACGGTAACGTCCGTAGGGGAGGTCCGCAAACGTATAGGCCCCAGATTGATCGGTTAGTACGACACGGTTGACGGCGATGCGTTCGCCGCCGCCTTCGGGCAGGCGGGTGAGATAGACGGGTACGCCGAGCAGGGCTTCCGGCCCCCGCGAGAGGCGCGCGCGGATGACGCCACTGAGGCGTGAGTTCCCTTGTGCCGCGAGAGGCACGGTGAGGGCGATGAGGAGGATGAGTTTACGGTACACAGGTGACGGCTCCATTGGGGGCGGTGAGGGGTGGTTGGCCCGGCTTTGCGTTGGTGAGGCAACCGGTGGAAGTTTCAAATTCCCAGCCGGTGAGCAGATTCGGCAGGTCGAGCGCGGCGGCGGGCGCGGTACCGAAGGGGAGGTTGTTCGAGTGGAGGCGCCAGTAGGCGACGCGGCCCTTGAAAAAGTTGTCCACGGGCTGCCCCGTGATTTGGCTTGCCCCGATGATGACTTTGGTGAAGTTGTCGGCCCCGGCGAAGGTGATGGGTGGAGCGGGGCCGGAGGCCCAAAGCGACGGGGTGGTGCTGGAGGTATCCCAGATCTCGTAACGATACGCGCCATCGGCAAAGCGCTGGTAGCGGTAAGTGAGGTCGGTCTTGCCGATCACCGAAGTCCAGGGGCAGGTGTAAATGTCGGCGGCACTGCGACGCAAATCACGGCAGTAGGTCTCCACACCGGTGGCGCTGTAGCGGTACAGCACGAAGGCATGGGAGCCCAAGAATTCGCTGATGACGCTGTTGGCGCTCACAATCAGGTCGAGGTTGTGGACGCGGAATTCGAGGCGCCAAGTGGTGAGCCCGGTCAGGCTCAGCGTGGCCTCGGCGTGGTTGGAGCCGGTGAACACGGCCGAGGTGGGCGGATTGTTCCCCAGAACCGTGACGTCGATGGTGGCGGAAACAGAGGTGCCGCCGCTACTGGAGGTGCCAGCCACGTTGAGCGTCTTGCTGGTGCCTGCGGGGGCCGTGATGCGCAGGGTGAGCGGATTCACCGAGGCGCAGTTGACCGTGGGGTCAGGTGTAATGGGGCAGGCGACCGTGACACTGCTAGAAAGGCTGGCCGGGTTGACGCTGAAGACGTAGTCACCTGGGACATTGGCCGTCAACGTCGGAGTGGTGACCGAGAGAGTAAAAGACGGCGGCGCGCCCGGGGTGTCCATGCCGCCGATGCTGTTGATGGCGACCAGGGACGGCTGTTGGGAAACCGAGTTCGCGAGCAAATTATTGACGTTGTCAAACTCCCAGGCGCTGAGGGGGTTGGGGTCGGGGGTGGCACCGGGCGCGCTGTTGGAGGCGGAGTTGGTGCCATAGAGCCGCCAGAAGGCGACACTGCCCCTGAAGAACTCTTCGCCCGCCTGATTTGCCCCGATGGTGACGACGCGCCCGGCGAAATTGTCGGCGGGAAGGGCGGCGTCGGGTACGATGTCGCCGGATGTCCAGAGGACGGGCGTGGTGCCCGCAGTATCCCAGACCTCGTAGCGATACGCGCCGCTGGCGAAGCGCTGGTAGCGGAACGTGAGGTCGGTTTTGCCGATCACCCCAGACCAAGGGCAGATGTAAATGGCGCCGGCGCGCCGCAAATCGCGACAGTACGACTCTACACCCGTATCGCTATAGCGAAACAGCGCAATGCCTTGGGCCCCCAAGAAGTCCGTGATGAAGTTACTGGCGCCGAGGGTGAGATTGTAATTGTGGACGCGAAACTCAAGCCGCCACGTGTCGCGCACGCCGAGGTCGAGCGTGGCACGTGCGTAGCTGCCGTTGAACACGGCCGATTGCGCCACCGCGGAGGTGCCGGTGGGCGTGGTGATCAGGATGCTGGTGTCGGCGATAAGTGCGCTGCTGGTGCCGCGGATGGTGACCACATTGTTCGTGCCGGGAGGCGCGGTGACATTGAGCGATAGCGTGGGGCCGGTGGCGGAGCCGGTTTGGACGCAGCTGACGTTGGCGGGAGGCGAGATGCAGGCCAAGGCGATCGGCCCGGTGAAGCCATTGCGCCGGATCACATTGAACGTGTACGCACCCGCCACATTCGCCGCCAAGATTGGCGCATTCGCCACGCTCAGTTGGAACGAGGGGGCGGGGGGCCGGACGGTGATGGTGACGGGGAGCGGGTCGGACTCGGGAAGGGTGAGAAAGGTGGGTAGCGCGAATCCGACGAATGTGGCCTTGACCGAGAAACTATTAGTGCCCACGGTACTCGCCCGGATGGGCAGCACGACGGTGGTGGATCGGGTGCCGGGTAATGGTACGGCGGGAAGGGTGATGGTTAGGGGCGCGGAGGGGCAAATCAAGCCGGGAGTGATGGCGGTGCAATCCAGGCGGTACGCGCCGCCATAGGTGTTTCCATTCACTTTCACGTTGAGCGTGACGAGGTCGGTACTGCCGGGGTAGAAGTCCGGGGCGCTTATCTGGCTAACCACGACCGCGGGCTCCACTTTGAGGCTGCCGAGGTAGGCGGTGGCGGAAAATGAACCACCCAAGGCCCAGGTTCTTCCGTACACAAACATAGAGCCTGAGCCTGGCTGAGCAATCGCGACGCTGGGCTTAAATGCGTTGGTGCCAGGACCGCTGGACGGGAAACCGACGTTAGTTGCAGTACCGATCGTGCAAGTTCCTTGGCTTCCCCTATTGAAAGAGCCGCTGTCGTAGTACCTCGCATAACATTCAGCAGGCGGATCGGTAAACGCGCCAAAACTTCCCCGGCTGAAGTAGACATCCATTCCCACGAACTGATTTTGACTCTGTTGCACCGGGAATTCGTGGATTTGTTCCCGCTCCACCGTCGTCCCGGCAACGGAATCCTTCAAGGTGGCCGGAAGCATGATGGGTGCGTCGAAAAAGCTGCCGTTCACGGTGATGCCGATGGATGCTTGACCCTCGCTCGCCAGGCCGGTCGCCGTGAGGGTGTAGGGAGAAGCGCAAGAGTTATTGGGAGCGATGACATTGGCCAGAACATTTGGTGTAACCGTCGAGATCAAGGCGGCAGCGCATCCCCCAGGTGAAGAGATGGTCCAATTGGCAAAAACCTGTTCGCCGGAAAACTTGCGTAGGTAAGTCGGGGCATCGGGTCGCGGGAGTCGGCTTATATAGCCTTCGGCGATGAAGAGGGGCGTGCCTCTGGCCTTGTTCGGTTTGCTCCAAATTTGCGGATTCGCCCCGCGCTCAGCCAGTAGCTGCACGACCAGCGGGCTTATGTTGTAGGCGGCGCCGTGCATGG
>JAYVRS010000872.1:0-3945 GCA_043776185.1 Bryobacteraceae bacterium
CGGCTGTTCACGCGCCAGTCGTCCTGCAGGAACAGGCCCAGGTACTGGTCCTGAAAGGCGCTGGTGGCGGTGCGGTCCATTTGGCCATCCGGAATGCCCAGCAGCATCGAGGCCAGTTCCTGCCCAATCGGCGACGACGCACTATTGTCCAGGGGACCACGCGTGAAGGCGTTCGAGTAGTTGAGGTCGGGCGAGTTGGCGAGCGGCGTCCGCGTACCGAAGCCCCGATAGAGGCGCGCATCGACGCCATAGCGCAGGCTGTGCGCGCCGCGCGACTGGGTGAGGTTGGCGAGAATAGTGTGCGTGAAACTCGAATTCGCGCCGTCGCCATTGCTCCATTCGCTCAAAGGCGAAAACGGTCCCAGCCGCACGCGGGGCACGGTGGCGCGGGCCGGATCCACCAGACTGGCCAGCGCTTTCGAAAAGCCCAGCGTCGTCAGGTCAATGCCCGCCGTATCGCGCACCTCGCCCATGTCGCCATAGGTCAGGCCGTAGCGCACATTCAGAACCAGGGTGGGGCTGACGATCAGCACATCGTCAAGCGCCAGCCCCTTGCGCGCCGAGCGGGTATTGAAGCGCCCCTGCGGACTGCCATAGCGATCCTGCCCGCTGCGCCAATCGTAGTCGTGGCCACGGAAGAACAACCGGTGGCCTTCGCGGAACTGATGGTCGAAGCGGCCGAGATGGGTGTTGTATTCCTGCTTGCGGACGTCCACATAGTAGTGGTTGTTGGCCCCATCGTTGCGGCCCGCAATGTTCGGCGCGGGAAAGAGATTCACCAGGTTTAACCCGACGGCGTCCAGCCGGCTGCGCGGAATCAGGTTGCCGGGAAAGGGGTCGCGCTGGAAACGCCCTCCGGTGAGCGCACGCGTGGAAGCCGGATCAAAGACCTGATAGCGGGTGCCCTGTGGGATGGCCAGCAAGGCCGAGAAATCACCGTTGCGCTGGGCGAGCGTGGGCACCGTATTAGTCGTCGAAGTGGGCCGGCCCCACTGGTTGCCCTCATAGGCGTAGAACCAGAAGGTCCGGTTGCGCCCGGCGTAGACCTTCGGGATCCACAGCGGCCCACCGGCGGAGACGCCATAGCGATTGTCTTGATAGACGGCCGGCTTAGTGCCATTGCGATTCTCAAACCAATTCGGCGCGTCGAGCGCGGAGTTGCGGAACCAGTAGCGCAGGTCGCCATGCAGGTCATTCGTGCCGCTCTTGGTGCTGATGTTCACCGTCGCGCCGGAGGTGTGGCCGAAGGTGGAATCGTAAGGCGTCACCTCCATGCGAAACTCCGAAATCGCACTCGCCGGCGGGATAAACGCCACGCGGATGCGGCCATCGCCCAAGTCGGCCGTGGTGTTCGTGATGCCGTCGATCTGAAACTCCGTGTTGAAACGGGCTCCGCCGGCCACCGAGATCTGCGACGTGCCGCTCGGCGAGGAGGCCTTCATGGCGCGCAGATTGGTCAGGTTCACCACCTGGGGCGACAGCCGCGCCAGTTCCATCGGGTTTCCCCCGCGCATCGGCAACTCCTGCACCCGGCGTTGGTCCATAAACGTGCCCACCGACGCCGTGCCAGTTTCGAGCAAAGGAGCGCTACCGCTCACCTCCACCGTGTCGGCGACGCTGCCGAGCTCCAGCCGTACCGGAAGGTCGAGCGTTTCGCCGACGCGGATTTCCACTTTGTCCATCGACGTCTTCTTAAAGCCAGGGTGCTCGGCCGTCAGCCGATAGAGGCCGGGTGTTAGGAAGGGCAAACGGTAAGCGCCATCCGAAGTGGAGACGGCCGTGGTGACAATGCCGGTCTCGTCATTAGTGGCGCGCAACTCGACGCCGGCGACGGCGGCATCGAGCGGGTCAGACACCCGGCCCGTGATGACGCCGCGCGATTCCTGTGCCCAGGAGATCATCGTGCACATCCATAAAGTCGACATGAATCTAAACATGGATTCGTAACCCAACCTCCTGCCCTTCAGAATAAATCCTGTTGACCTTGCACAAAACAAATCATGTAGTCGTTGTCACCGTTGTCGCAACGCGTTGCAATCCGATAGAATTGGGCGTTACGTGACGATTACTAACCCAGTTCCGTCCACGGCGCAGAAGGAACAGGCGCTGCGGGAAGTGCTTGACAGTCAAGTCTTTAGCCGAAGCGAACAGCTCAAGAACTTCCTGCGTTACGTCTGCGAACTGGAGATTGCCGGCCGGGCGGCGGAAATCAAGGAATACTCCATCGGCACGGACGCGTTGGGCCGTCCGACCACCTACTCCACCGTCAACGACTCGTCGGTACGGCGTCGCGCCTTTGAACTGCGGGCCAAACTCGACGAGCTTTACCAGAGCGAACTCCTTAATTGCCTCGTGATCATCGACCTGCCGAAGGGCTCCTACGTGCCGGTTTTCCGGCTGCGCGAGGAGCCGCTATTGCCGGTCGCTCCGCCGCCGGCCCCGGCCCCACGGATACGGCCATGGTCGCCGTGGTGGTTTACCGTCGCCCTCGCCACGGGCCTACTGTTGGGAGCCATCGGCATGCGTTGGATGCTAAGCGCCAACTCCGCCCAGGCGATTGTGCGCGAAGCCTGGGGGCCGTTAGCCGCGCCAGGAACCGTGTTGATTTGCCTGGCGACGCCCTTCCATTTAGTGGTGCGGCCTGGGGAGTTCTCGCCCGACGCCGACCTGCCCGCCTTCCCCGCTCCCGCCGGCATTGAGGCGCTCTTCGAAAAGACGAATCCGCGTCCAGCCGGCGCGAAGCTCTTTATGCGGCCCACGCTGAACACGACGACGCTGGGGGCGCTCGGCGCCGTGGCCGCCGCGTCCACAAGTCTGCACTCGCTGGGCGCGCAAGTGCAGATTCTGCCCGAGCGCACCGCGCCGCTGGCGAGCTTCCGCAATCGCAACGTCATCCTGGTGGGCGACCCATTGATCTCCTTCGCGGCGGCTCAACTGCTGCGGCGCGCCCGCTTGACCATCGCCCATGATCCAGCCACCAACCGGCTGGTGATTCGGGATCAGACCAAGCCGCCCCAAGATCCGCCCGCCTTCGCCCGGCGCGCGGCGCAATCCGGCATCTCCGAGGTCTACGGATTGCTCACCGTCCTCCCCGGCGACGCGGCTCCGGGCGAGAATCGCCGTACCTTGATCGTCTCCGGCGTGTCGAATGTCGGCGTCCAAGGCGCGATCGAGTTCTTTACGTCACCGGAGCGGCTACAAGAGTTGAAGGCCCGCTTCCTGAAGGATGGGCTACCGGGCTTTCCACCCTCCTACCAGTTGGTTGTCCACTGCACGGCGCAAGACAGCTTGCCGCTCTCCTGCGGCTATGCCGCGCACTATATACTGGCCCGCTGATCAGCGCACCCTCCAGAGGGATATGAACGATTCTGGACTCGAGTCTTGCGCCGAACATCGCGACGTGTTAGTCGAAGGTAAGAGCCCTATGCGGTGGTGCCGCTCGAACGATCCCCCTCGCACGGATGCGGTCGGGGGGCGGTCAGCGATGATCGTCCCTACCTCGAACTTTTCAATCCACGCCTCGAGATGGGAACGGCGTTTGCTGTCGGGCATGATCGTACAGCCCTTGCGCAACTCTCCAATGCTGATGACGCTAAGAAACAGCGACGCGTTGTCTTGCGTTCGGCTCGGGACGGGTATGTACGAGTTCAGAGGGAACCTTGGTGTCTGGTGATTTTAATGTGCATTGCCGGGGCCTCCTATTTCTTTCAACGATACCGGATATGGGCGGGTCTGTCACGAACTTCAAGGACGATCATGGTGGCGCGGCACGGTGAAAATAAAGGCGACACGGAATCGGGTTTTGCAAAAGCCCAGCCGTGATTTTTCAATACCCTCATCTGGGGCGAGCTTGATGCCCGCAAAAGAGTTGGGAGGAATGGCTCGCGAAACCCACTTATTAGTATGAGCACTTTTGTATTGGGAGGCCGCGATGCGACCCCCTCG
>JAYVRS010000873.1:0-3945 GCA_043776185.1 Bryobacteraceae bacterium
GGCGGTGTCAGTCATCGAAAAATGAGCCGCCAGATAGCGTCTGACGTCCTGATTGCTCTCTAATAGTGACTCGAACAGAGCGGCGTCGATGGCATAGACAATGACGTCGGTGGCGGTGCGGGCCGATTGGCGGTAATGGTCGGCACCGGCGAAACGGTCGAGCCCCAGCAGGTCACCGGCCCCGAGCAAGTCGCGCAGTTGGCCGCCTTCGACGATTTCGACGCGACCCTGCTGAATCACCCAAAGCATGGGCCCGGTGGGGTCACCTTCGTCATAGACCGATTCCTCTGACTCGTGAAACTTGACGCGTCCGCTACCGGCTAAGGCGAGCAGATCCTGGGCGGCGAGGGAATCAAAGGGGGCGTGCGACTTCAGGAAGTCGGCCACGCGATGTCGAATGACGGAAGTTTTCATACCGGGGAGAGAACGATCCCCAGCGCACGGAGCTGGCCTGCGATGAGGATACAACAAGTTATGGCCTTGGCGCATTTCGCCGATATGAGCCGCATGGTCCTTCTACGGAATCTTCGCGACAGTATCGCCGTTCCCCGAGCTTCGCGCGGGGACTACAAACTGGCCGAGACGCTGCTGAAGGCGATTCGCGAGCATGCCGTCCATGGGCCTCCCGAGGATCATGATCGTTTCCAGGCGCTGATTGGCGACTTGAGCCGGCGGATGGTGAGCACCGACGACGATGCGGAACTGGTGATGATGGCGGGTGCGGCTCAGCAAGCACTGCGGCAGTATGAGGTGGAGACCAACGCCTTTTGGCAGGGCCAAAGCTCCGAGTTGCAGCGGATTGTGAGCGCCTTAACGACGGCCCTGGCCGAGTTCGGCGACCGCCATTCTCAGGCGGCCGAACGGCTGGTAACGCTGGAGCACACGCTGGTAAAGATCGCGAAGCTGGAAGACCTCCATCTGGTGCGATTGAAGATCGAGGATTGCGTGCAACTGCTGCGCGAGGAGCACCAGCATCATGTTTCGATGCAGACGGTGATGTCGCAAAGTGTGCAGGCGGCCACGGCCAAGGCTCGCAGCCGAAGGAATCAGGCCGATCCGGTGACCGGTTTGGATACGCGGCAGAGCGCCGAAGCGGAAATGGCCGATCGCCTGCATGATCGACCCGAGGGCGTTCATTTGGCGCTATTTGTCATCCACCGCATCCAACAGATCAACTCGCGCTACGGGCACGCCGTGGGCGACGAAATGCTGACCACCTTCCTCAAGCACATTGCCGCCAGCCTGAATGGGAAGGACCAGCTCTACCGTTGGAGCGGACCGGCTTTTCTGGCGCTGGTGGAGCGCGACGAAAATTCGGAGGCCGTGATGATGGAGATGCGGCGAATTGCCTCTTACAAGATCGACCAAGAGCTCGAGATCCGTGATCGCAGCGTGATGGTGCCACTTTCGGCTTCGCTGTGCTTGATTTCCCTAAAAGCTACTTCGCGCCTGACCGCGGTGGCGGCCGAACTGGATCAGTTTGCGTCCTCGCACTTGGAGCGTTAGGGTGACGAACCGCGGAGTCACTAATTCTAGCTGAGCGAACAGCGCGGCGCGGCTGGAAGTGCCCATAGGTCTAAATTTCAACGGACCGCCCGGGAAGGATCCCTGAGAGGATGCCCCAAACTACCCAGCTTCGTTACGACAGCAGGTTTACGCTGGGGCAGCGACTCGGCAATTAGAAGCGGAAGCGCAGGGAAGCTTGCATGCGGCGAGGGTTGCGCGCGCCGATAACCTCGCCGAAGCGGGTGTTCACCTGGGCCCCGGATGCGTCGAACCGGGCCCCGGTATCCACCGCATTGAACTGGGTGTGGTTGAAGGCGTTGTACATCTCCCAGCGCAGTTGCAGAGTCTTCTTTTCGCTGGCGAGGGGGATCGTTTTGAAAAAGCTGATATCGTAATTTGCGGTGCCGGGAAGGCGGAATACGTCTTTCGGCGCGTTGCCAAAATCGCCGCGGGCGGGGCGAGCGAAGACTTTGGTGTTGAACCACTGGGAGTAGGCGCGGTCGCCGTGATCGCGGGGTGCTGGGCCGGTAACGACGATGCGGTTGCCATCTCCACCGCCGCTGAGGTCGACGGTGTCCACGGTGGAGAAGCCGACGCCCGAGGGCTGGCCACTGGCGAAGGTGGTGATGCCGGAGATCTGCCAGCGGTCGAGCACGAGGCGGCCGACGGCGTTGGGCATGATGCGGCTGCCGGAGGGCAGGTCCCAGATGTAGTTAACGACTAACATGTGGGTTTGGTCGAAGCCGAGTTTGCCATAATTCCAGACGCGCACGGGGCGGTAGTTGGCGATGCCGTCACCGTCGGAGTCGGCAAAGCCCATGGCTTTCGAGTAAGTATAGGCGCCGCTGAGCGAAAGGCCCTTGGCGAAGCGGCGGTTCAGGGTAACTTGGCCGGAGTTGTAATTCGAAGTGCTGGAGAATTCGTTGTAACTAATATTGGCCCAACCCGGAAAGGGGCGGAAGAAGTTATCGAGCAGCGGAGTGACGGGGTTAGACGGGTCCGCATTTTGGGGCAGATAGCGAGCTCCGTAGGGCACGGCATTCAGGTTGCGGCTGACCTGCAGATGCCGGCCCGCATTGCCGACATAGGAGACCTCGAGCACCGTGCCGCGCCCGATGTCGCGCTGCACACCGAAAGTGTAATTGAACATGCTGGGCGTGACGGCCTTCTGCTCGAAGGTCGAGGTGCTATTCGGAAACAGGACGCCGGCCGATCCGAGATAATTCGACAGGCTGCCGTAGTAGATAATCGGATTCTGTTGGGTGGGCGGATTCTGAGAGAAGCCACGGACCCCAGGGGCCACCGTGTTGTGGAAGATGCCGAAGCCGGTGCGGATGGCCGTTTTGCCATCGCCGAAGGGATCATACGCGAAGCCGATACGAGGCTCATAGAGTACCGGAGCCTGATCGCGGAAGCCGCGCGGGTAAGTCTTGCTATTGGCCGAGACGGCGCCATTGAAGGCGCTGCCGCTATTGGGGACGAAGGCACCGATATAGACGGCGGGCAGAATCTCGCCCGTGCCGGGGTTGACGGCACGGCGACCTTGGGGCGTAGCCACCGGAGAGTAAAGCGTGGGGATCTTGGAGCGGTCGTAGAGGCTGGCATTCCAGGCGGAGGCCAGCAAGGAATTCTGATACCACTGATTGAACCAGACGAAGCGCAGGCCAATATCCATCGTGAGCTTACGGCTGACTTTCCAGGTGTCCTGCACGAACCAACCCATGGTAGTTTTGCGCCCTTCGTTGGATGGGCGGCTGGCCGATTCGGTGTAAGAAGCGAAATTCCCGAGAACGGCATTGGAATAAGCGTAGTTACTATCGAAAGGGTTGTTGGCATCGCGGCCGAAAGCGAAACTGCCGCCATAGGTGCCCTGTTCGCCTTCGTAATTGCGAATGCGCTCGAAGGCCATGCCTGCTTTAAAGATATGGGGGCCGGTGGTGTAAGTGAGGTTGTCGCTAAAATTAATGGCGGTATCGGCACCGCGCAGGGGGAAGCGGCCATCGTAAGTAATGGCGGCAGCGCCGGGGACGCCACCATAGCTGGCCTGCGGAATGACGCCGAGAACATTGTTTCCTGGAAAAAACTGGCCCAGCGTGCTGAGGTTACGGTCTTTGCGTAAGACATTTCTGAGCTCCTCGTCGCTTTCGGGCGGCCCTTTCTCCACCGAGTGGCGAACGCCGCCCGTAAACTCATTCACCATGCGCGCCGAAAGCACCCGCGCCCAATTGAGAGTGATGCCATTGTCGGTGAAGATATACCGTTGGCGGATGAGGCCCCAATTCGACGAGCCGGCGGCGACCGCATAGCCACGGGAGTCGGCGAACCAGGTGGAGCCGCGAACATTTACGGAATCGCGAGACGTGGGCTTCAGGTCGATGCGGAAGAGGTGTTGGTTGCGCGGTTGAGTGAGAGCTTCCTGAAACTGATAATTGAAGTTGC
>JAYVRS010000874.1:0-3944 GCA_043776185.1 Bryobacteraceae bacterium
AGGCGGGGGTGACAGAATAACCGAAAGTTACGGTCCCGGAGAAGTTACTCACCGTGAGATTGATCTGATTCCCGACCGAGTTTCCGGCCACGACCGAAACGGATGAGGCGGAGGCGTTGAGCGAGAAATCGGGGGCGGGCAGGGGCACGGGGGATTCAATCGCGATCACTCGTCCGCCGAGGCGAATGTATTCTTTCGAGGGTTGTTGGGCGAGGCTAGGAAGAGCGAGTAAGCATAAAAATGTTACCCCCCCCCGCAATAGGCGGAATTGGTGATGAATCATGAAGTGGTTTCTTCTGGCGTTTCTCGCGGCTAAGTATTCGATTATCGCTTAATGAAGGCTGGAGTCAAGAATATTGTCGGAAATTCACAACTTTGGGTTGTAATTGGCAAGAGTTGGCGAAATTGTGGGGAGTACGGGGGGTAAGTGGGCGCGGATGAGGTGATTTGTGGAGTTATCCATCAATGAGGCGAACCGCAGAGGCGGCCCGCCAGGTTCGTCTGGCCCCGCCTAAGTACTTCGGTCATAAATCGCCAAGATCGGCCGGCAGAGAGCGGAGTGCGGAGCGACACTTCATGCGATGATGTAGCGCACTTCGCTCCAAACTTTCTTGAAACGTCGACGGGTAAAGTTGCGGAACGCCACCGACAAGTTCGTGATCCTAGTCTGTCCCAGATTGCTCGGGTGGGCTCTAGACTAGTGTGAGGCAATGGCTTTCCGGTAAACCACGCTCACCACCAGCGCTTGGCGATCCGCTTGGTGGGGGCGATTTTCGTAAAGGAAGCCGGTGAGCAGTGTCCATTCGGGGGTGAAGCGGGTGCGGAGTCCGAAGGCGACGCGGTCGCTGAGGTAGCCGGTGCGGTTGACGAAGAGTTCGTTGCTGACATACGGGGCAACGGTCCGGTTGAAGCTCAGCATCACCCGCTGGCGTAAGCGCGAATAGTCTCCGGACTTGACGCCGACGAAGCGCTCGGCCACCGTGCGCCCGTCCACTTGAATCAGGCGATTGCGGTACATGCGGTAGGTGAGGCCGCCGAAGAGGCGGAGGAAATTGTCAAAGGTCTGCTTCTCGCCCACGCCGGATTGCAGGTGCTGAAAGTAAGCGCCGCCCCAGAAGGATAGGCCGTCGCGGAGGCGGTGTTCGACGGTGGGCCCGGTGCGAGTGCGATAGGGGTCGAGAAGGCTGGGGTAGGAGCGAAGTTGCAGGTTGACGTTCACTTCGGTACGTTGATTGCGCCAGGTGGTGAAGGTGGTGTCGGTCCAGGATTCGAAATGAGGAACTTGGGCGCCGGCGGAAAATGCCGTGAGGGCGATGACGATGAGAAGCCGGCGCATTCATCAGATTGTAACAATGGAACCGGGGCTAGGGCCAATACTCGTCATTCAAGAGTATTCAAGAGTTCGTCCGATTTCCGCTTGAGCCGCGACGGAAGGGCGCGGGCGCGATACTTGCTTGGCGCTAGTCGTGGGTGGCCCGCTCCCTTCGGTCGGTGCTCGAATGTAATACCTATCGAAATCCCTTCCGGTCTCAAACAAAACCGCACGCAATTGTTCTTAAGTGACGAGCATTCGGGCAAGCCTATACCCCCGGGAATGGCCCTGAGAATGGCCCCTGAAATTGGATCGGGACGGGTAGTATAGCGCGGCGGTTGCCGATCAGGTCGCGCCCCAGCGAAAGGTGGCACGTTACTTCGATCCCACCGGCCTCGCCCAACTGGAAGCGAGCAGAATTTTCGATGGGAATGCGTGGCGGTGGGATGTCGCACGATAGAATCAGAGTTGTGAAGCACAACCTGGTTTTGGTTTTCTCATGCCTGGGCGTCGCCCTGGGATTGGTTTCTTGCGGGTCCACTAACGACCGCGCCGCCGACGGGGGCAAGGACGCGGGCAAGATGGTTGCGGCGGCCGATACGGAGCTGTTGGCGCTGTCGAATCAGGCAAGCCAGGCCCAATGGATCGCCGCCACTTACATTACTCAGGACTCCGAGGCGATATCCGCCGCGCTGACGGAAAGGGCCATCCAGGCGGGCGTGAAATACGCCAAGTTGGCCGCCCAGTATGACGGGGTCGCCGTGCCGCCGGACGTGGCGCGCAAGCTGAAGCTGCTGAAGAACGGGCTGGTGGTGGCCGCACCCAGTGATCCGAAACTGTCGGCGGAGCTCTCGAAGTTGACGTCCGGCATGGAGGCGCATTACGGCCGGGCGAAATACTGTCCGACGCCCACCACGTGCCAGGATATCGGGCAAGTGAGCAGGACCATCGCGGAGAGCCAGGAGCCGAAGAAATTGCTGGAAGTGTGGAAGGGCTGGCATGAGACGGCCCGGCCCATTCGCGCTGATTATTTGAAGTACGTCTCGTTGGCGAATCAGGGTGCGCGGGAGTTAGGCTTCAAGGACTCCGGCGCGATGTGGCGCTCGAAGTACGACATGGAACCGGATGCCTTTGCGAAGGAGGTGGACCGGCTTTGGGAGCAGGTGAAGCCGCTGTATGTGTCGCTGCATGCGTATGCGCGGAACCGATTGCGGGCCAAGTATGGCGATCAAGTAGTGCCGGCGAACGGGCCGATTCCGGCGCATCTGTTAGGGAACATGTGGGCGCAGAGTTGGGACAACCTCTACCCGCTGCTGGCGCCGGCCAACGCCGACCCGGGCTACGATCTGTCGAAAGTGCTGGCCGGGCGTAAGACGACGGCGGAGCAGATGACGCGCATGGGCGAATCGATGTATCTCTCACTGGGCTTCTCACCATTACCGAAGACTTTCTGGGAACGCAGCATGCTGACGAAACCACGGGACCGGGAAGTGGTTTGCCACGCCTCGGCATGGGACGTCGATAATGGGGATGACTTACGCATCAAGATGTGTATTGAGCCGACAGGCGAAGACTTTTTTACGATTCATCACGAGTTAGGCCATAGTTACTACCAGCGCGCCTACAACCAACAACCGTTTCTATTTCGCGATTCGGCCAATGACGGCTTTCACGAGGCCATTGGCGACACGGTGCAGTTATCGATGACACCGGAGTATTTGGTGAAGATCGGGTTACTGAGTAAGGTGCCACCGGAGTCAGCGGATATCGGGGTGTTGATGAAACGGGCGCTCGAAAAAGTCGCGTTTCTACCATTTGGATTGATGATCGATCAATGGCGCTGGAAGGTATTCTCGGGAGAAGTGAAGCCGGAGCAGATGAACGCCGCCTGGTGGGATCTACGCCAGAAATATCAAGGTGTGGCGGCGCCGATGGCTCGCTCCGAAGAGGATTTTGACCCGGGCGCGAAGTATCATGTGCCCGCGTCGGTGCCCTATACGAGATACTTTCTGGCCCATCTGTTACAGTTCCAGTTTCACCGGGCGCTGGCAGAAAAGGCGGGCTGCAAACAGCCGTTGTATCGTTGCTCGGTTTACGGCAACAAGGAAGCGGGCAAGGCGTTCGAAGCCATGCTGGCGCAGGGTGCCAGCCGTCCTTGGCCCGAGACGCTGAAGCTGTTGACGGGTAAGAGCGAGATAGATGCGTCAGCGGTAGTGGATTACTTTGCGCCGCTCAAGAAATGGCTCGACACGCAAAACGCGGGTAAGCCGACGGGCTGGTAGTTAGTGCTAGTAGCGGGACTTCTGACTTTCTTCCCAGCCGCTGAATCACTTTCCTTACTAGCCCACGGCGTTAGCCGTGGGGCACATTTAAAAAACTCCACAGCTAACACCATTAGCTAGTAAATGGAGCAATATCAGAAGTTAGAGATCACACGGTCAGAGAACGTGTCGTGACCGGGTAATTTCTTACTAGCCCCAAGGGGCTGTGGGGTGCGAACGGCTCGGGAATGTGCCCCACGGCTAACGCCGTGGGCCTGGACTTTGGCTCTTCACTAGATAAAAGCATTTTTTCTGTTTTATGTTGTGGACCCGCTTGTCTTGTGGTATCTAGTTATATGACTAGATACCGA
>JAYVRS010000875.1:0-3941 GCA_043776185.1 Bryobacteraceae bacterium
GGGTTGGTCGCGCTGACGCCTTCAATCCGGAAGTTGGTGCCATTGCGGCTGGTGCCATTGGCCGTGATCTGCATGGACTTCGACGGGTTATTAGTGCCGCCTCCGCTGGCCGACGGCGGAGCGATGCCGGGTATGAGGGCCAGCATGCCCTGATAGGTGCGCGTCGGCTGGGGAATGTTTTGCAGCGCGGCGGAGGAGATCTCGGCGTGGACGTCGGCCTTGTCCGTCTGCAGCAGCGCGGCTTGGGCATCCACCTGCACGCTTTCGGTCACCGCTCCCACGTCGAGCGCGGCATCCACTCGCACCACGGTATTCAGGCGGACGGACACCGTCCTGGCCACGAAGCTGCGGAAGCCGGTCTTCGAAACCGACACGTCGTAGGTGCCCGCGGGCACCGTCGAGATGGTGTAGCCGCCGGAGGAGTTCGTCAAGGTATCGCGGCTCTGGCCGGTCTGCACTTCGGTGATCTTGACCGTCGCGGCGGGCACCGCAGCACCGGTGGAGTCGGTCACGGAACCCACCAGGGAACCGAAGAGCACCTGGGCGGCGAGACCAGGCGAGAAGCAAAACAGAGCGAGCAACAGGGCGAATAGAGTTGTAATCTTCATGGCGAATTGGTTGGACCATATGAAGATACGCCACCCTCATCGATAATGCAACTGGCGAAATATCCTGCTCGACGCGTATACTAAACGGCGACACGTGACTCTGCCTCTCTTCGTCATCGGACTCGCGCTCCAGGACTCGACATCGGCATGCGCCAGCTGTCATACGAACATCGCCGCCAGTTACCGGAAAACGGGCATGGGCCGTTCGTTTTCCCGCGCCGGCTCAGCGGCCATCCCATCGCAAAGCGAGCCCTACTTTCACCTCGCCTCGGCCACTTACTTCCGATTAGTCCAGCGTGGAGGTGCCGTGTATCATCGCCGTTGGCAAACCGAAGCCGATGGCCGGGAGATCCTGGTGGAGGAACTGGCAGTGCACTATGTGATGGGTTCCGGCAACCATGCGCTTACCTTCCTGCACCAGAACGCAAGTGGCGCCTTGATTCAGCTGCCGCTCGGCTGGTACGCGGAACAGGGCGGGTATTTCGCCATGAACCCGGGCTTCGATCATCCTCAGCCCGCCACCCGCCGCAAGATCGACTACGACTGCATGTCGTGCCACAACGCCACGCCGCAGATCCGGCCGGGAACTGAGGAACCCGTCTATGTTGGTACCTTGCCCACGGGCATCGACTGTCAACGCTGTCATGGCCCGGGCGCCAGACACGTGGCGGCGGCGCGGGCGCCGAAACCCGTCTTGCAGGCTATCCGGCAAAGCATTGTGAATCCCGCCCGGCTTCCGTTGGATCGGCAACAGGACGTGTGCCTTCAGTGTCATCTCGAAACCACGAGCGGACCCTTACCGGGCATGATTCGCCGTTTCGAACGAGCGCCTTTTTCCTACCGGCCGGGAGAGCCGCTGAGCGACTATGCGCTGGCGTTCGACCATGCGCCCGGCTCGGGCTATGACGAAAAGTTCGAGATCGTGAGCGCCGGCTACCGGCTGCGCAAATCAGCCTGCTATTTACGGAGCGCCCGCCTCACCTGCACCACTTGCCACAATCCGCATGCCAAGAATGAGGCCAGCGCCGCCTGTTCCACCTGCCACTCCCCAAAAGCTCTGCAAGCATCTGGCCAGCATCCAGGGGGTGCCGATTGCGCCGGTTGCCATATGCCGAAGCGGCGCACCGAGGACGCCGTTCATGTCGTCATGACGGATCACTTCATCCAACGCCGACTGCCGGTCGTGGACGGGTTGGCAGCACGGCACGAGCGTCATGGCGAAGCAGAGTACCAAGGCGAAGTGGTTCCCTACGGCGTCGCTGATCCGCTGTACACGGCCGTGGCGCAAGTGCTCCATGGGGCCAATCTCGCGGCGGGAATTCCGCGCTTGGAGGAAGCCCTGCGGTTGCGGCAACCGCAGCATCCCGAATACTACGTAGCCCTGGGCAACGCTCGGCAGCAGTCCCGGCAACTGGAACGGGCCGCGGCGGCCTTCGCTGAAGCGGCGCGGCACGCTCCCCAATCCGCCAGAGCGCAGCGCTTACTGGGGATTGCATGGCAAGACGCGGGAAACGCGCCATTGGCCATTTCCGCGTTGCAGCGAGCCATCGCCCTGGACCCCAGCGACGCGGTCGCCTGGCATCAACTCGGCCTGCTCGACTCTGCCGCCGGCCGGCCCGCCGACGCGGTCGCCAAGGCCAGAAAAGCCATCACCCTCGACCCGGATCTGCTCGAGGCACGCAACAGCCTTGCCGCCAGCCTCGCCGCCTTAGGGGATCGGATCGGGGCCGAGCGCGCCTTCCGCGAAGCCTTGCAAGTGAATCCCTACTTTGCCACCGCCCATGGCAATCTAGCGCGCCTGCTGGCCGCGAGCGGCGATGATCCGCGAGCGCTGCCGTCCTTCGCCAAAGCCATCCAACTGCGCCCAGGCTTTGCGCCAGACCGTCACGATTACGCCTTGGCGCTGGTGCGAGCCAAGCGCTTTCCCGAAGCCCGCCAACAGGTCGACGCGGCGCTGCGGATTTCGCCGGCTTTCGTCGCGGCCCGGATCTTGTCCGGCGGCCTATGGGCCAAAGACGGCCAATGGGCCGCCGCCCGCCAGGACTACGAAGCCGCCTTGCGCGCACAACCCAACTCCGGACGCGCCCATTTGGATTTGGCCCGCGTCCTAATCCAGGAGGGCGACCGGCCGGGTACCATCAGCCATTTGCGCGCCGCGGCCCGGAGCGAGGACGCGTCAGCGGCGGCCCTGGCCAAACAAGCACTGGCAAACCTGGGCGCAACGGCTGAATAGATTCAGCACATTTTGTGATCCTGGCCGGTGCACCACTAATCAGGCTTAGGTGGAATCCCGATACTGCAGGCGCAAGCGTTTGAGCTCGCACTTGAGTTCTTTTTCGACCTTGGCGTAAGTTGGATCGCCGTAAATGCTTTTCATTTCGCGGAAGTCTTTTTGTAAGTCGAATAACTCCCATTCAGGCGGCGTGGGTTGGTCGACGGCTCCTTTCGCTCCGAGGGCTTGGCCGTAGTAATAGATAAGCTTGTAGCCATCGGTGCTGGCACCGTAGTGGGCCGTTATGGCCGCCACCTAAGTGCATTCAGTAGCGATAGTACATGGACTCGCGCCAGTCTTTGGGCGTTTTTCCTTGTAACACCGGAAGGGCGCGGCGGCCTTGCATGGTTTCCGGCGCCTTGCCTCCGGCTAACTCAAGGAAAGTGGGGGCAAAATCGATATTCAGCACCATGTCGCGGTTGACGGTTCCGGGCTTGATCGCCCTGGGCAGGCGCGCCACGAGGGGCATGCGCAGGCTCTCTTCGTACATGAAGCGTTTGTCGAACCAGCCATGGTCGCCGAGGAAGAGGCCTTGATCGGAGGTGTAGATGAACAGGGTCTTTTCCGTGAGTCCTTGGGCGTCGAGATAGTCGAGAACGCGGCCGACATTGTCGTCGACACTGCGGACGCAGCGTAAGTAGTCCTTGATGTAGCGCTGATAGGCCCACTTACGCAAATCTTTGCCTTCGAGGCCGGCGGGCTTATCGACTTTAAGATCGGTCTTGGTCATGTTATCGCCGACGCGCAAGGTGGCGCGCTGGGCGGCGGCGGAGCGTTTGGAGATATCTTCGAATAAGTTGTCCGGCTCCGGCACGGTAACATCTTCGAGCCACGTGCGGTACTTCGCAACAGGGGTCCACTCGCGGTGGAGCGCTTTGTGGTCGCACATCACGAAGAAAGGCTTCTTTTTGTCACGCGCCTTTAAATAATCGAGGGTGAAATCGCCGATCAGGTCGGTGCAGTAGCCAGGAAATTGTTTCCGGCCTTGGGCATCGATGAAGACCGGGTCGTTGTACAAGCCTTGGCCGGGAAGAATGCGCCAATAGTCGAAGCCTTGGGGA
>JAYVRS010000876.1:0-3929 GCA_043776185.1 Bryobacteraceae bacterium
TAAGTCTGCTGGCCGGCCAGCAACTGGAAGTCATCGGACAGATTAATCCAGTAAGGGTCCTCCTCGGTTAACACCGTCTGCACCTTACCGGTGCGGGCGTCAATGCTGAGTAAGTCGAGGCGATTCTGCACTCGCGTCAGCCTCGTAACTAAAGCCTGGGCTGGGGCCCAATTGACTCTAGCGAAGAGATACTCTTCGGAACTGCCCAAATCGATCCAGCGCGTCTTGCCGCCGCCCGCCCCAACGATACCGAAACGCACGACCGAATTCTTGGTTCCGGCCTTGGGATAGCGCTCCGGCTCGCTTTGGCCGGCCACTTGCGTGTAGTCAACGTGAGAATAGACGTTGACGTTACTTACTTCGAATTGCAGGTAAGCAATCCACTTGTTGTCGGGGCTCCACCAATGGGCGGTGCCAATCTCCAGCTCTTCGGGATACACCCAATCGAGCTTGGCGTTCATGCGGGTGG
This sequence comes from Bryobacteraceae bacterium, assembly GCA_043776185.1. GTDB lineage: Bacteria > Acidobacteriota > Terriglobia > Bryobacterales > Bryobacteraceae > JALHNI01. The sequence goes on from JAYVRS010000876.1 coordinate 470, forward strand.
GCGAGCCGTCCGTGGTGAGGCGGGTGATTTTGCCGGAAGCGATGTTGAGGGTGTAAAGATCGTGATCCTGCCGGTAAGAGACCAGCTTCGCATCCGGGGAGAATTTGGGGTCGCGCTCGGCAAAGCCGGTGGCGGTGAGTTGCTTGGTCTGCTTTTGCGCCACGTCAATGAGGAAGAGATCGCCGCCGGCCAGCACCAGCAAAGTTCGCCCATCGGCGGACCATTGTAAGGGCTGCTCTGTCACCCGCCGGTTTTCCCATTCAAAAGGGCCACCCTTCTTGACGGTGATCGCCTTGCCCTCCAGTTCCTTCAGGTCGGCCAGGATAGTTTCGCTTTTGGGATTGAGCCGCTGAAGTGTCAGCTTGCCACGCGCTTGGGTGGCATAGGCGGAGCCATCTGGTGCCCAGAGCACTCTGCCCGCCGCGGGGGGCATCGCTTCCGCAACAGCGTCCAGCGTCACTGGCTTACGGGCAGCGGACAAGGCTCCATCAGTTAATAGGACAGCTAAGCCAAGGCCGGCGAGACGCGGGAAAGACGGGCGATGCATTCCCCATAGTAAACTTTCGGAAGGTGCCAGGTGCGAGCCGGGCAACTGATGTCAGCCCCATCCAAACCAGGGGCCGCGATCTGGCATAATCAAGTGTTAACGGGTGAACAAAACCCGATGGAGGCCGGTAGGGTCGCAGGCAGTGGCGGCGGCTTACCGAAGAAGCAGTGGCAACTAAGAACAGCAAAACACCGGCGAACAACCCAGTACAATCCCCCGCTGTAGCGGCACCCAATCGTCAGCAGGCGGAGACTTTTGAAAAAGCGATGCAGTTGTTCCACCAACGCGACTTTCGCCGCGCGTTCCCGCTCTTTGAACAAGCGGCGGAGGGACCCGTCATGGGAATGGTTCACTCCGCACGGACGCATTTGCGGATGTGCGAGAGCCGCTTGGCCAACAGCGACCCGTCCACTCGAGACTCCGAGCAAAATTATCATTTCGGAATTGCGCAAGCGACTTTGCGGAATTTCGCCGCTGCGGTGGAGGCGTTGGAAGCGTCGGTGAAACAGCGCGAGACCGACTATGCGCACTATGCGCTGGCGGTGGCGCTCGGGAACCTGGGCAAAGTGGATCAAGCGGTGACGCATTTGCGCCGCGCTATTCAGATGCAACCAAGGAATCGGACGGCAGCTTTGGCCGATCCTGATTTCAGCGAGCTGGCGAAGCACCAGCCCATTCGCGACGTATTGACGGGCAGCTAAGAACTCGCATGCCCAACCGGCGCTTATTGAAGCGCAGCGATGCTTTACGGGTGGTCGCCATCGGCGGCGGGACGGGTCTGTCGTCCCTCCTGCGCGGCTTGAAACGCTATGTCGAACCCGTCGATGGCCTTCCGCCGCTCGATATCACCGCCGTGGTCACCGTCACCGACGACGGCGGCTCTTCGGGCCGTTTGCGCCGCGAATTGGACGTCCTACCACCGGGCGACATTCGCAATTGTCTGGTGGCGCTTTCCGACGACGGCGATCTGCTGGCCAAACTCTTCCAGTATCGCTTTACAGCAGGCAAAGGCCTCACGGGCCATAGCTTCGGCAATCTCTTTCTCACTGCACTCACCCACCTCACAGGTGACTTCGCGAATGCCGTCAAGCTCTCTTCGGAAATCCTCTCGATTAACGGCCGTATCTTCCCCTCCACCGACCGCAATGTCACCCTCGAAGCGGAGCTGATCAACGGCAAGCTGGTGGCGGGCGAGACCAAGATCAGTCGCGCCCGCACAGCTATCAAGTCCATTCACCTGCGGCCAAAGCATTGTCCACCTTTGCTCGAGACACTTCAGGCGATTGAAGAGGCTGACCTCATCACGCTGGGCCCTGGCTCGCTCTATACGAGCGTGATACCGAATCTACTGGTGGGCGGCATTCCCGCAGCCATCCGGCGTTCCCGGGCGATCAAGGCCTATTTCGTCAACCTGATGTGGCAACCGTGGGAGACGATGAACTACAGCGCGTTCGACCACGTGGACGCCATCCATCGTCATGCCGGTGCGAAGCTGATCGATCTGGCCATCTTGAACAAGCGGCCGATCGCCGGTGGCTTGCGAAGAGTTTATGCCGCGCAAAAGGTCTTCGCGGTGGCCAATGATGTGCCCCGGCTGATGGAGCAAGGCATCGAAGTGATCGAGCGGAATCTGCTGCTCACTAAAGGCGAAAAAGTGCGCCACGATCCCGTACAGACGGCAGCGGTGGTGTTAGAACTCGCCCTTCGCGGGCGTCAACAGCGCATGAAGCGGCATAAGGACTAGAGAATCAATGCGTACAGACTTATCGATCATTATCCTCGCGGCCGGCATGGGCACGCGCATGAAATCGGCCACGCCGAAGGTATTACACGAGGCGGGCGGCTACCCGATTGTGGAGCACGTGTTGCATTCGGCCGCGGCGATCGGGCCGGCTTCCCCGGTGGTGGTGGTTACCGGCCACGGCGCTGCGGAGGTGGAAGCGTGTCTGGCGAATTACGGAGCCCGCTTTGCCCGCCAAACCGAGCAGCGGGGCACCGGCCACGCGCTGATGGTGGCTCGGGACAGTTTTGCGCAGCGGGACGGGCTCCTGGTAGTGCTTTATGGCGATTGTCCCCTGTTGTCGGTCGACACGATTCGCAACCTGCTGGAACGACATCAATCCACCGGCGCGGCGGCCACCGTGATTACGGCGCTCCTGGACGACCCCACCGGTTATGGCCGGATGCTGCTTGACCCCGAAGGCAATTGCCTGGCGATTGTCGAACAAAAAGCGGCGACGCCGGAGCAACTCCAGGTGCGGGAGATCAACTCCGGCATCTACTGTTTCGACGCCAAGCTCCTCTGGCAGCACCTCGACGAAATCACTCCCAATGCCGCATCTGGCGAGCTTTATCTTACAGATATGATCGAGATTCTGCGCCGACATGGCCATCAGGTGAAGACGCTTCGCGTGGCCGACCCGGCCGAGATTCTGGGCATCAACACCCGCGTCGAACTCGCGCAAGCCGACCGCTACTTCCGCGAACGCAAAGTGCGGCAGTTGATGCTGGATGGCGTCACCATCGAACGGCCGGAGACCGTCACCATCGACAAGTTTGTCGAGATTGGGCCGGACTCGATCGTAGAGGCCTTCGCCCAAGTTCGTGGCCACAGCCGCCTGGGGTCCAACTGCCGCGTAGGGGCCGGCAGCATTCTGCGCAACGTCACGATGGCGGACCACGTGGAACTGCATCCCTATTGCGTCATCTCCGATTGCACGGTCGAGTCCGGGGCCCACATCGGGCCCTTTGCGCGGCTGCGGATGCAGGCCACGGTGAAGGCCGGGGCGCACGTCGGCAATTTTGTTGAACTGAAAAGGACCCAGTTGGGCGCCGGCTCAAAGGCCATGCATTTGGCTTATCTGGGAGATTCGCAGATTGCCGAAGGGGTTAACATCGGCGCAGGCACCATCA
>JAYVRS010000877.1:0-3927 GCA_043776185.1 Bryobacteraceae bacterium
CGGACTTCGTACTTGCGTTCGAGGTGATCGATGAATTCATCGGAGCCCAGCGCCGTATCGTGACGGGTAGCCCGGCGAAGGGCGGCGGCCTCGCGCCGAGTGAGAGTGGAAAGGCTGTCCCGCCAAGCGGCCGCGGTGGGCCATCTGCTCTGGAACCGGTCCTGGTCAAGCCACTCCACCGGCGGCGTCAAGCCAAGGTGGGCGCGGGCGGATGACCAGCGGTAGTCCTCGGCCTTCTTAGCCAGCCGGCCCCGGACGGCATTCAGTTCGACATACCGCAGCGCGGTCTCCCAGTGGGCGTCGTCCAGAACGCAGGAGTAAAAGCGGTGCTGCCAGACGTGGCCGGTGGTGCGTTGCGTGGCGTTCCGATAGATGGCGTATTGGCCGTTCACATCCATCATAAAGAGCGAGATGGCATCCACTTGGTCACCGGCGGCCACAGTGTAAGCCGCGACTCTCACCTCGCGCTCCTCGCTGCGGCTTTCGAGCAGTCCCAGGAAGTATTGGCGATCGGCGTCGCTGGAGAAGACGGGTCGTTGGTTATTGCCGCGCTGGGTAAGGTGAAGCCAGTAACCCGGCGGGGCAAAGCGAAGTCTACGAGCCATTTTTGTGCCTCCGTAGAATAGTGTGTTTCGTTGGGGAAAATTCTCACTTATTTTTCAAGAAAAGTTGCAGCAAAGGGGCAAGTTCCGCAAACCTGCCCCGTCAAGTCATTCATTCTTATGCTATTTCCCCTCAAATGGGGCCACCCAGTGGATGCGGTCGTTTCCCGGTCGTTTCCCGATTGCCGTGCATGATTGCCGCTAATCGATCCATCCCTTCGCCCCGCAGGGATGCCGGTGGATCCACTGATTTTTTGAGGTAGCGTCTCGATTCAGTGGAGTTACAGGAGTCATGGTCCGTTTGGTTCTGCCCGGTGTTTCAATAGAATTGAATGGTTTCTCTGATCGAGCTTCCTACAACCGGCGGCGCAGGGCGGTCAAGCTGAGAAGTAGAGCGGAGATGGACGCTAGGGCCAAGCTTGACGGCTCCGGCACACTGCTGCTGGTGCCGCCGAGCGTGAGGCCGGAAGTATCGACCACCGACGATGTAATGCCGTTCGAGTTCATTGATGCGCTGGCCAGCGTCAGCGTGTGCAGAAAGTCTGCGTCGGCAGTAGCGTTTAGCGAAGTAGGGCCGTTGTTCAGGGCGTACGCTCGCACGCTAATGCTGAGCAGCGCGGTGGTATAAGCACTGTTGTTTCTCAACAATGACAGGGTGTGGCCCGGCACAGATGTAGAAACGGTGGCAGATCCCGTGTACCGGTCCGACCAGACATAACTTGGGTCCACAACGGAGTTACCGTAGACCTGAGTCAGGATGACATATACGTCGACGATTGCGCGGCCCGCACCGCTGGTGGCTGTTGTCCCTGTTAGGCCAAATCCGAAGTTGAACGAACAGAGCACATTCAAGGTGCACCCACTGATGTCGATCAGATCGTTAAAGGTGCTGGTAGTCTCAATCTGATAATTTCCGCCTGTGACATTGTTGAGATTCATCGTCGCCTGCGCTCCCAGCATCACGCCGCCCGCAGAAGTGGCCACAGCCGAACTGCTGCCTGTCATCGAAACAAGCGACGGTTGGCCATTCGCCGAGCTTGTGAACGATTCGGTCCCTGTGGCCGTGAGGGGGCCTGCGACAGAACTGGCTGCATTAAGGCCGCCACTGGCGCTGGTCAGGATGCCTCCGTAGGTAATTGGCCCGCCTGCACCGCTCGCCGGAAAAGCGCTTATTGTAATTTGCTGAACGAGGGGAGTATAGGTGATGGTGCTGGCAAAAGCCGGGAGCGTGGTCAGAAGAACCGCAACATATCGTTTTCTCATAAATCGCATTATGGGAGTTACTCGGCTCGCAGTCAATCCCCCAGTCTTGTCTCATACAAGATGAGCCCGGAGAGGACCCCGATACGACCCCATCCACGGGGATACGACCCCGGATACGACCCCATCCACGGGGTGGTCCCATTCTGGGAGGAAGTATTGGCGATCGGCGTCGCTGGAGAAGACGGGTTGTTGGTTGTTGCCGCGCTGGGTAAGGTGAAGCCAGTAACCCGGCGGGGCAAAGCGAAGTCTACGAGCCATTTTTGTGCCTCCGTAGAATAAGTGTGTTTCGGGGGGGGGAAAATTCTCACTTATTTTTCAAGAAAAGTTGCAGCAAAAGGGCAATTTCCGCAAACCTGCCCCGTCAAGTCCTTAATTCGTGTGCCATTTCCCCCCAAACGGTGCCACCCCGTGCGAGATGTAGCTGATAAATCCGACCGCGAAGCGCACTTGGTTCGCCTGGATCCATTGCTTGGTCATCGCCCTGATCTCCTCGGGTGAGCCATACCCGCCGGCCTGGGCAAACAACACGCCGAACCAGGCCGAGATGCCGATCACCGATAGCCAGAGGCACATCCAATAAGCGGTGTCAGTCTACCCTGCGGATTCGCCGCCATCGCGACAAGAACACTACTTTTGAAGTCGTAAGTGGCCTCGGCGCTGCCGCAATCAGCGTGAGCCGCCTTATTGCAGCGTCAGCGAGGCGGTTCCTGCAGGTCCCTCGTAGATCAACTCCAGTGACCGAATGCTCGTGACCTTCCCGCGGTACGGGAAGTAGATCAGCCCGGCCTGAGGTAAAGCCCGGTCTCCCTGGGTCAGTGCGGCGTTCTTCACGGCCAGCTGCCAGCCGCGTAGCACGTCGATCGGCACCTTGGGCGTCGGTGGAGGCAGGCTGCTGCTGCCTTGGCCTCCGCCACCGTTGACCGAGCCTTTCGACTTCGATTCGCCAGGAACGGCATCGGGCGAGACCCATTCGAGGTCTTTCACGCCCTTGGCGACCAAGCCCCAGGGCTGGCTCGGCAGAAGGTCCTTCTTGCCGTTGATTCTCAGGGAAAAGTCGGTGGGTCCGATCATCAAACGCGCGTCCGCCGCACCGAACAGTCCCACCTCCACCGCCACGTAGTCTTCCGCGTTCAGAGGTTGCTGCGCGTTGGGAATGCCATGGCCGGTAAACTCAGCGCCGATGGTGACCGGGCCCACTTTGGCTTGAGCCTGATAGTCAGTGGGGGTAGCCCGGGCCGGCAAACCCTGCTGGGCACTGAGAACACTGACAAATTGCGCCATCGCCAAAGTGGAAACCACCCGGGCAAACGTGGCGCAGCGTGGTGAGGAGATTCGCATAGCTTCAAGTTATCAAACAAGCGTGTGCTGACGCATCCTTAGGCCAAGGACGGGGTGGTAATCGTGGGCGCGGGAGTATCGAGGCGCTCGATGCGGACCAGCTTGATTCGGTTGCGGTCCATTTCCAGAATCGTGAAGCGCAGGCCGCCTTCCTCCATCTGGCTATTGGCTCCGGGAATGTAACCGAAGTGGGCGAGCAGAAAGCCCGCCAGGGTTTCAAAGCCGCCGTCGGTGGGCAATTCGATGCCGTGCAACGCGGAGAGGTCGCGGATCGGCGTGGCTCCTTCTAACTCCACTACCGAGGCTTCCCAAACGATGGGCTCACGCGGGACATCGTGCTCATCTTCAATCTCGCCGAACACTTGCTCCAGCACGTCCTCCAGCGTCAACAACCCGGCGATGGTGCCGAACTCATCCACCACAAAAGCCATGTGCGCGTGACCGTTGCGGAATTCATCCACTAATTGATTCAGCGGCTTGGTTTCGGGAATCACAAACGGCTTGCGCACGTAGTTGAGTAACTGGAAAGGAGGTACGGCTTTGCGTTTTTCGGTGGCCATGCGGCGCTGATGCCACACTTCGAGTAAGTCGCGAAAATGCACGATACCCATCAGATTTTCGGGCTTGCCGTCGTAGACGGGGATGCGGGAATGATGGCTCTCGGTCATCGCTTTTAAGACGTGGTCGAGCGACGAAGTAAGCGGGATGGAAACGACATCGCGGC
>JAYVRS010000878.1:0-3913 GCA_043776185.1 Bryobacteraceae bacterium
GACTACCAGCGCACTTCAGCCGGGAAATACCGCGCAATCAACTCTTCATAGTACGGGCGCAATTTGACGACATCCGGGCGAGAATCGCTCTTGGTGTAGAGATCGAACGGATTGAAACGCTGCACCCACGGCAACATGTTTGCGTCATGCTCATTGGTGAGATGAGCATAGGCTGCCTCGCGATGCCATGGGTAGCACGAATGGTATCGAATCATCGCCAAACCTTCAGCCGGCAGATAGTCGCGCACCACCATGGAAAGATACTCGTCGTGGCCCCAGGACAAGTGGATGTTGTCGAGCCCCACGTGAGGCGTATAGATGCCGTTGGGCGTCTGATACTTGGCGACGTGGGTGTCGGGGTTATGGGCGAAGAACTCGGGGTAAACGATCTTGGGGCTCCAGGCACAACCCACGGGGAAGGTATCGCCGACCACCGCCCACTGGGGCTCCCCCCACAAGCAGAGAACCTTGCCCAGATCGTGGATCAGGCCCGTCAGCACCATCCAATCGGGCTCGCCGGCGGCGCGAATGGCTTCGGCCGTCTGGACGCAGTGCTCGATTTGCGACAAGTCCGTGTCGGGATCGCTTTCGTCCACTAAGGTGTTGAGATACTCCAGGGACTCCCAAATACCCATTCGCCGGCGGTCGAGCGTGCCGTACTCGCGCTTCTTCGACAGCACGAAGTCCAATGTCTGATGCGTGTGATTCTGGCGGTAGAACTCGCGGACCCCAGCGGGCGTCTCGTCCGTATATTGCCGAAAAGCTTCTTTAGCCTTATTGGGATCGTAGCGATTTCTCACATCGTCGTCCCACTCTTCGAGTGACGTCAATGGCTGGGCTTCAGCAAGCGGTTGGATAACGGGATCGAGCATTCTGCCCCAATTATCGCTCCAGATGCACACGATTGCAATAGCACTTTTTGCATGCGTACCAATATCAAACAATAACGGCGCCGGGGTGTTACCTACCGATGAATTAGTTCGTCCCATTTGAGTCCGGCCTTTACTCAGTCTCGGATCCGATGGGGGATTTCATCGGAGCTTCGGGTTTGATAAAGTTAACTGGCCAGGAGAATTCATGATGTTTGCCCCGCGTTTGGTCAATCAGGTTGCCTCCTGGCTGATAGCTGCACTCTTCCTCGCCGCCACTGGGCTGGCTGAGGAACGGCCCGTGAGCGCCCTTACCAGAACTTACTGCGTCCAATGCCACGGCCAGGCGGCGCAAGGCGGAGTGAATCTCGAAAAGATGTTGGCCGATCCGACGGTAGGCCCCAGCTTCCGCACATGGCAAAAAGTCACCGCCGCTCTTGAGCAAAAGCGCATGCCGCCCTCGAAGATGCCTCAGCCGACGGACACCGAACGCCGGCAGGCGGTGGATTCCATCCGCACCCAGTTGGGCGCGTACGCCAGGCTGCATGACGGCGAGCCCGGCCGCGTCACCATGCGGCGCCTCACGAGTGGCGAATACAGTTACACCATCCAGGACCTTACCGGAGTCGCTATCGACGCCGGCATCGGCTCTTCCAGTGACGCGGCCGGCGGCGAAGGCTTCACCAACTTCGGCGACGTCCAATTCATGCAGGACTCGAACGTCGAGCGTTATCTCGAAGCGGCCAAGCGGGTGGCTGACCATGCCGTCATCGGGGCCGGACCGCTCTCGTTTTACGCCGACCCCGGCAAGACCGGCTTCGAAATGTCGGCCATCACCCGCATTCGCGATATCCACACGCAGCAAGGCTTCCGCACTGTCTCTGGCGAAGGCGGCATTCCTTTTGGTCTCGATAAATACGGCAAGGTCCTCTTCGTCACCTGGAGTTACCGGCATCGCGCCGCGCTCGGTCAACCGAATGCCAGTTTGAAGGACCTCGCCTTGCGTGAAGGCCTCAGTCCACGCTTTGCCGAGCACGTCTGGTCGGTGCTCAATCAGCCGGCGTTGGGTTATCCGCTCTCTGAAGTGGCCTCCCGCTGGCATGCGCTTCCAGGGGCCAGCAGCGATCAAAAGGCCATTCGCGCCCAATGCGACGACATTCAAAAGTACCTGGTGACTTGGCCGAGCTGGCTCTTTGCCCGCGGCGATGTGGCTGCTGGTGGCGCCGGCGACGAAAGCCCGCTGATGTTCAACGACCGCTCGCTGAAGGTGTCGGCCTCGCATCACCTCGTCTACAATACCGGCGCCCGGCTGCGCGGCGGGGCCAGTCCGGTCGGCCCGAAGAAACTCTATCTGCATGTGGCCGCCGTCAACCCCAGCCCGGGCTCGCATCCGGTCGTCATCTGGCACAATCCCACGATCGCCGTGCGCATGGCTGGCGGGGCCCGTAGCGCTGAGGTGGTCGCCAGCGGAGTGCAACTAAAAGGCGCTCCGCCGCCGTTAGCGAAGTTGCCCCTGCGGATGGTGGTGAGCCCGGAGACCGTGCAGCGATTGAACTTTGGCTCGAGTCCTGATGGCACCCCGATCGGCGCTGACGATTTCGCGGCCGAGGGCACGGTGATGTTTGAAGTGACGGTGCCCGTCGGCGCGTTTGGCGTCGAGTTTCAGGTAGACGCGCAGGTTGGCAAAGACCGCGATCAAATCTTCCGCATTTTGCTTTCGGAGCGCGAAGACGGCGGTTCACGCGGCATTCCGATTCGCGCCCTGGTGGGCGACCCGGCTAGCGCGGGCTACCGGAAGTTCCGCTCGGGCGTGATGGAACTCGCCAAGCTGATGCCGCCCAACTCACACGGAGAGGCATCTCCGGCCGACAAAGATCCGGTGCCGTTGCCCTTCGACAGCACCTTTAACGTTCCCGAGCATGATGAGTATCTCTTGAAGGTGAAATACATTCGAGAGGATCGTTTCGTGGTGGAGCACATGCTTGATGACGCCGCTCGCATGAAGCTCGATCAGGCCTGGGCCGATCTGTACACCTCCTTCGACTATCACGAAAACTACTTTTGGATGCTGGCCCAGCACTTCAAATTCGACCTCAAGGGTCAGCGCCTCGCCACCCTGACGCGCGCACAGATCGACACTTTGCCCGCAGAGATGCGCCCCTATGTTCAGCCGCTGCTCTCGGAATATCAGGAGGCGCAAGCCGCCGTCGCTTCCGGTCGCAACGGCCATATTGAGGACTGCGTGCGGCTCGCCAGCCGTGCTTGGCGCCGGCCGCTCACAGTGATCGAGAAGCAGGATCTGCGAACCTTTTACGCCAAGGTCTTTTCCTCCGAAAAGGATCATCGCAAGGCCATCCGGGCTTTGATCGCTCGCATCCTGGTGGCCCCGCAATTTCTTTATCGTGTGGAGCAGGCTAATTCCTCGCCCACCTCTTCTTTCCAAAACGCGGCCTATGCGCCTTCCGCGCCGAAGCCACTTTCGAACTATGAACTTGCCAGCCGGATCAGCTATTTTCTGTGGTCCTCCATTCCGGATGACGAACTGATCCGCGCTGCCGCAGCTAACGAGTTGAACAACCCGGCGCTGCTGGCGGGTCAGGTGAAGCGCATGCTTACCGACCCCAAGGCCCGGCGCTTGGCGACGGAGTTTTTTGGCCAGTGGCTCGGCTTCTATCACTTTGACGAGCACCGCGGCGTCGACACCAGCCGTTTCCCGGAGTTTACGAATGAAGTGAAGGAGGCCATGTACGACGAAGCTGTTTCGTTTTTCGAGCATGTGGTGCGCAAGCAACGCCCGGTGAGCGAGTTATTGCAGGCCGATTACGCTTTCTTAAATACTGCACTCGCCAAGCACTATGGCGTCACCAAACCAATTAAGTCGAAGGATCGAGTCGAGTTAGTGGAAGGCGCGAGTAGCTTCCAGCGCGGTGGACTTTTGCGCTTGGGCGCGGTACTCACGGCGACATCGGCTCCGTTGCGCACGAGCCCCGTCAAGCGCGGCGATTGGGTGCTGCGCCGCATTCTTGGCGTCGAGATTCCTCCGC
>JAYVRS010000879.1:0-3910 GCA_043776185.1 Bryobacteraceae bacterium
ACCCGCCGCAATCCGCTTCTTATCCACAAACGTGCCATTCGAACTATTGGCATCGATCACATAAAGCTTGCCATTCTGGTTATGGATCTCGGCATGGAAGCGCGACACCATCCGCTCGGCATCACGCAGAACGATGTCGTTCTTCTGCCCCCCGTCCTCGGCAATCGCGCCCAGCTTGATCACCGGCTGATCGACATTGAACTTCTTACCCTTGTCCAGCCCCACCGTAATCTCGATATATGGGTCCTTCTGGCCGCGCGCCATAAACAGCCACGCCAACACGCCCAGCACTCCCGCCCCCAAGCCCGCCGCGCCCAAGGTAAAGATGGACGTCGCCCGGCCCCGCGCCGCATCCAGCCGCTGCCGGATCTGCGCCGCCGCCGGATTGCCCGGAAACACCTTCTCCGCCGCACTCAAAGCCTGATCGGCCACCACCAGATTGCCGGCCAGAAATGCCGACTGTGCCTTATCCAGATTCCCGGCAAAGTCCTTCTCCTTCTGCACCACCTCCGCCTGCGCCGCCGCCGCCTTCTGCTGCTGCTCCGATCTCTGCGCTTGCCCCGCGTCGATCTTCGCCTGCGCTTCTTTCCGCGCATTGAACGCAATCTGATTGTCCGGATCCACCGCCAGAATCTGATCGTACAAACCAATCTGCGCCGCCGGATCGTTCGTCTTCAGCGCCGCCTGCAACAACCCGGACACCTGCTGCTTCTGGCTCTCGGCCTTCTTCTTATCGGCCTCCTGTTGCTTCATCTGCTCTTGCAGCAACGCCAATTGCGGATCTTTGCCACCGGCACTGGGAGAAGCCGCCGGTGCCTGCGGCATCACCGGCACCGCCGGCAGCGACATCGCCGGAGTGGCCGAAGCCGCCGGTGCCGCTTGCCGCTTCACATGGCCCAGCACCTTGGGCAACTGCACCACCTTGACACTCCGAATGTCCAAATTCGCATCGTCTTCCGGACTGTAAAAAGCCACCGCGCCCGGCGTGGTCCGCGCTTCTTTCTTCGGGTTCACACCCTCCGCCCGCACGTCATCCACATCCGCCGTCAGCACGCCGTCCACCCACACTTCGAAATGGCGATTGTAAGCCGACACCGTCACCGTCGAAAACTGATTCACCTTGCCCAGCGAGCGCTTGCTGGTCGAGAGCGGTCCCAACCCGCCCACTGCCCCCGGCTGCAAGTTCACCTCATAGCCGGTACCCAGCGTCCCCGCATCGCCACGCACCAACAGCACGTAGCGCTTCTTATTCTCGTTCTTCTTCGAGTTAATCCTCACCTCGGCTTGCAGCAGAAAATCGCCCAACGGCATCAAACTCTCCAGCTGTCCCGGCCCGTCCTCCCCATGAATGGACCCGCCGCCCACCGTCCACTTCACTTCCTTCGGCTTGCCCTTGCCCAGACCCAACATCTTCGTAATCCCGCCCGCTTGTTTGGGCGCGGTACCGGTCGACTTCCAGCCCGACAAGTCCGTGCCGTTGAATAGCAGTTGCGGATTCAGCGGCTTCAACCGCGCATTGCGAATCTCCACCTTGCCCCCGCGATTGGCTTCGATCACGATCAGGCCCGCCGCCCCCAGCAACCCACTCGCCGAGGCCACCACGCGGGTCTGCGCCCGCACCACCATGCTGCCGGCGTTGGCTTCCACTTCCATCGCCACCCACGCCGCCGTGGGCAATGCGCCATTAGCCTTGGCCTGCCCCACAATCGAACCGTATGGCCACTCCGCGTCGCCCGAACCCAGCTGGATCTCGTAGCCCGTCTCCTTCGGAGCCCCTTCGCGATTCGCCCGCAGAATCAAACCCACATTGGCCGTCGGCGTCGCCGCCCGCACCTCAAAGCGCAGGATGAAATCCGCATACGGCGACAACGTCCGCAACAGTCCCGTACCGTCAATCGCTAAGGATCCACCGCCCGCCGTAAACGCCGCGCCGTCACCCGTTCCCGCCCAACCCACATTGGTCTCGCCATCATGCAGGACGATATAGCCTTCCTGCGCCGCGCTTTGGGAGAGCGAGGTCGGCAATAAGGTCGCGGCGATAATAAGGCTAAGGACGAATTGGGTCGTTCGCATTTGATTGTGCTCTACACCATCACAAACGCAAAAACGCGTCAGGATTCCGGTTCCAGTATGCCAAAGGTTAAGCCTTCGCCTTCCCGAACTGTCGTCGCCTCCCCGCCCTCCACTTCGGCGGGTACCGTCACCTCTTCACCCGGATCATAGGCGATCTGCATCGTCTGCCCCGCCACCACTTCGCCCGCCAGAATAATGCTCGCCAAAGGCGACAGCACAATCTGCTGCAAGGTCCGTTGCACGGGCCGTGCCCCATACGCCGGATCATACGATTGCTGCGCCAGATAAGTCAGCGCCTCGGGCGTTACTACCAAGCCAATCTCCCGATCATCGGCCAACTTGCGCGTCAAGGCACCAATACTCTTGGACACAATCGACTCGAGCTGCGGCTCACCCAACGAGTTAAACTGCACCACTTGGCCAATCCGGTTGTAGAGTTCGGGACGCAGGGTCCGCTTCACGAACTCCAGAATGAACTTCTTGCGCTCCTCCAGATCGTCGGTCGCCTCCATGGCTTCCTTCACGCCGAGGTTCGACGTGAAGATCACCATCGTGTTCGAAAAGTCACAGAAGCGGCCCTTGGCGTCGGTGAGCCGCCCTTCGTCCAGCACCCCCAGCAGCAAGTCGAGAATCTCCGGATGGCCCTTCTCCACTTCGTCGAAAAGCACAATAGAATATGGGTTGCGGCGCACTTGCTCCGTTAGGAACCCGCCTTCGTCCGATCCCACCAACCCCGGCCGCGAACCGATCAAGCCTGCCGCCGAAGACTTGTCCTTATACTCGCCCATATCGATGCGGATCAGCGCACTCTCATCGTCCAGCAGCGCTTCGGCCAGCGCTTTCGCCAACTCAGTCTTGCCGACCCCCGTCGGCCCCACAAAGAGGAAGCTGTTCGGCTTGCGGCCCGGCTGCAGATCGGCCCGCATGCGGCGCGCGGCTTCAGCCACCGCCGTGACCGCCTCATCCTGCCCGTAAACCCGCTCGCCCAAGCGGACTTCCATATTCAGGAGCCGCTCCTTCTCGCTCTCCAGCATGCGGCTCGACGGCACGCCGGTACGCTCGGCGATGGCTTCGGCGATGTGTTCGGGCAGCACCGTATCGGGCACCACGATCGCCCCCACGCTCTCAGCATCCAGCTTCGCTAGCTTCTTCTCGAGCAGGGCGATGGAACCAGCCAGCGTGACGGCCGCATCCAAATCACCCTTGCTTTCGGCAACCTCGTATTCCGCCCGCTTTTTCTCGAGCATCTGCTTGATACCCTGCAGTTCGTCGAGACCACTCTTCTGTTTATTCCACTGCTCGTTGAGCTTCGTAATGCGCGGCTCCATCTCGGCAATCGACGCCTTCAGGGCCTCCACGTTCTTCTTGCCTTGCACCGAAGTGGACGTCGACTCGATCGCCTCGAGCTCCGCCTTCTTGCGGATCAGCAGCCGCTCATCGCGATCGAGCTCCGTCGGCTTCGACTCCTTTTGCATGCGGATGCGCGCCGTCGCCTGATCGATGATGTCGATGGCCTTGTCCGGCAGGAAGCGCGACCGGATGTAACGGCGTGAGAGCTTCACGGCAGCTTGCAAAGCCTCGTCCGACAACTTCACGCCGTGGAACGCTTCAAAGCGCGGACGAATGCCGCGCAGCAGCACCATCATCATCTCGTCCGACGGCTCCTTCACCACCACGATGTCGAAGCGGCGAGCCAGCGCCCCGTCCTTCTCTATCTTTTCGCGATACTCCTCAAACGTCGTCGCACCCAGGCAGCGCAGTTCGCCCCGCGCCAGCGCCGGCTTCAGAATATTGGCCGCGTCCATGCCGCCTTCATTGCCGCCCGCGCCGACTAAGG
>JAYVRS010000880.1:0-3904 GCA_043776185.1 Bryobacteraceae bacterium
CCGGCCTCGACCCCACCCTTGACGACCTCTATCCCGAGGAGCTCAGTCCCACTCACCCGCCAACCCCGAACCCAATATCCGGCCCACCCCCAGCACCCAGCCCCACTCGGTCGAGCGGCTTCCTCAACTCCAGCCCCCGCATCATCAATCCACACCCTAAGGCGTAGAAAGTGGCAAGGCCATGTTAGACCAACCTCACCCTTCAGAACCCGACGGTCTTTCGCCGCCTAGTCCGTGTACGGCACGAGCAGCTTGGAAATGCTCCACGCTAGTCAGCGCCAACCAGCCGCGAACGATAGTGAGCGGGTCCTGCGACATAACAGCACAGTTAGCATCACCAGCACTAGCCGTGCCGATCAAGCAAAGGCTCGGCGCACTTTGGCCAGAAAGGCGTTCACCACCTCTTTGGGGTCGCCTTCGCCCAGCGCCTCGATCGGCGCGAAGCCGCGGTATCCAATCTTCTCGATCAGCGCGCGCAGCCTGGGTAAGTCGATATCGACTTTCTTGGTGCCATACCAGACGTGTTCCTTAATTTGCCAATTACTGGCATAGGGCAATAGTTTCTCGATCTCCTCGTAAGGGTCGCCTTGGCGAACGCTGCCCACGTCGAGAATGACGCTGAACCAATCAGAGTCAACAGCCTTCACGAGGCGGATAGTTTGGTCGGCGGTCTTCAAGAAATCATCGTGATGTTGCAAGCCGATGATGACGCCGCGCTCTTGGCCATACTTGGCGCATTCCTTCAAGGCCGGCACCATCCATTCCAGCACCTGATCGAAGGTATAGCCTTTGGGCAGTTCACGGCCGGAAAATACGCGAACCATGTCGGAGCCCAGCTTGGCGGCGACGTCGACCCAGTTTTTGACGAGCTGAATATGGCCCTGGCGGCTGGAGGCATCGGTGAGGGCGAAGTCGTTGCGGACGCCGGTGCCCGTAATGGTAACCCCGTTGAGAAAAGCGGACCGCTTGACGGCGTAGATGTACTCGTCGGAAGGAACGTGGGGGTAACCGGGGAAGTAATAGCCAGTGAGGTCGACGCCGTCGATCTGCTGCTGGGCACAGTATTCAATGACGTCGGAGATCTTCATGGTGCCGGCCATCAGGGGCTTGTTGAACGAGTAAGCGTTGAGACCGATCTTGATGCGAGTGCCTTTTTGCCGCATCACTTCGCGCGAGGCAAATAAGGGCGAAGCGGCCGCGAGGCCAGCAAGTAAGTGACGGCGATTCATGTTGAACTCCTAAGCCAAGATCTCTTTGATAATACGGGCGGGATTGACTCCGACGAGCGACTCGTCGCGGCCTTCATAATAGAAGGTGTTCTTCGCATGGTCAATTCCGAGTAAATGCTGAATAGTGGCGTGCATATCGCTATGGCCGACGCGGCAATCGGTGACGGCGGCGTAACCCAGTTCGTCGGTTTGGCCAAAGTCATAGCCGGGCTTCAGGCCGGCGCCGGCCATCCAAAGGTTGAATCCATAAGGGTTGTGATCCCGCCCAGGGGCCGTGCTGGCGGCTTCAATGGTGGGCAAGCGGCCGAACTCGCCGGACCACACGACAAGCGTGTCATCCAGCATGCCCCGGCTTTCCAGATCCGTCAGCAGGGCGGACATGCCTTGGTCAATATAGTGGCACAGACCGGGTAACTGCCCTTTGATGTTACTGTGCGTATCCCAGCCGCCACCGCCGCCGGCGTAGACTTGAACAAAACGCACGCCGCTTTCCACCAACCGGCGGGCCATAAGACAAAGCTTGCCGAATTGACCAGAAGACTTGTCTTCGGTGCCATAGAGCTGGCGGGTGGCCGCAGATTCGGCGTTCAGGTCGGCGACACGCAGGGCCTCCACTTGCATACGGGCGGCTAACTCGTAATTGGCGATGCGAGCCTCTAAGTCCTGGTCGAGCGGGTACTGCGCTTTCTGGGCGCGGTTCAACTGTCCCACCATATCGAGTAACCGCACCTGCTGTTCCGGCGAAATGCTATCCGGGCGCTTGATGTTGTAAATGGGCGACTGCGCATCGGCACGCATGCCGGTGCCACTGTAGACCGGCGGCAGCCAAGCGGAAGAATGGGCGCGCGTCCCAATGCTGGTGCCCTCCCCTAGGGCGATATAGGCCGGCAGATTCTGATTCTCGGTGCCGAGCGCGTAGCTCACCCAGGAGCCTAGGCTCGGGAAGCCGGTAAAGCCGCGGCCCGTGACAAAGGTGAATTGAGCGGTGGAATGGTCAATGCGATCGGTCTGCATGGAGCGGACGAAAGTAACTTTGTCGACCACCTTCTGGAAATGCGGGAGTAAGTTCGTGATTTCGCGACCGCTTTGGCCGCACTTCGTAAACTCCCACGGACTGGCCATGATCTGCTGCGAGCCGTTAAGCGCCCGGCCCTTGATCTCAAAAGGAGCGGGCTGGCCATCGAACTTACGCAACATCGGTTTGGGGTCGTACATATCGATGGTGCTGGGTCCGCCGCCGACATAGATGAAGATGACATTCTTAGCCTTAGGAGCAAAATGCGGTTGCCTGACGCCCAGGTTGTATTGAGGGGCCTGTTCCGCGCCCCACGCCATCATGGAACTGAGCGCGAGCCCGCCGAAGCCGACCGCCGTCTCTTGCAAGGCTTGACGGCGAGTAAGGAAACGTTTCATGGCGTGGTTCTCCATTTCTTCTTAGTAACTGTAAAGAAAGTCGTTGGCCCCAAACATGGCCTGTAAAAAGAGGCGCAAGCCCTCTTTCGGGTCGGGGCTCGCCGCAATCGATTGCTGGCCGATAGCGAGTTCGCGTGGTGAAGGTGGACGGCTGTAAGCGGCGTCAAAGGCGCGGCGCAATGCTTCGTCATATTGATTGTGGCTCTGCTCAAGTAACTGGTTGGCAAACGCGGCGGTAGTGCGAAGAATGAGGGGGCTATTGAGCAGGGCCAGCGATTGCGTAGGGAGAGCCGAGCGAAAGCGCTGCGGCTGATTGTCGCTGGTCATGGTAGGCGCGTCGAAGGCGTGCAGGAAAGCGACCGGGCGAGTGCGAAATTGCCCCAGATACAGGCTGCGGCGATTGGGGCTGCCCTTGGCCTCGTCCTCAAGCCACTGGCCATCGGGGCCGCGCTTCAATGGCTCATGCTTGCCGTACATCTTGGGCTGCAGCACGCCGCTAACCCGAAGCATGGAGTCACGGATCGTCTCGGCTTCGAGTCGCAGCGGGGGCTTACGCCACAGGAGTCGCGATGACGGGTCTGCCGCGAGGTAAGTGGGAATCTCGGCGGACGACTGCCGGTAGACTTGCGACAGCATGATCTGCTTCGTCAGTTTCTTGAGATCCCAGTTACTTTCCTCGAAGCTGACGGCTAAGTAATCGAGTAATTCGGGGTGCGACGGGCGGTCACCTTGTTTGCCGAAGTCATCCACGGAGCGCACGATGCCTTCGCCGAAGTGAAACTGCCAGACGCGGTTCACGAAGACGCGCGCCACTAGCGGATTCTCACGGGAGACGAGCCAGTTGGCGAGCGTGAGACGGCGGCCGGTGTGATGCCATTCGGGATGGGCTTGTGGATCCGGGAAGACGAACGGCTTCTGAGGATTATCGAGGACGGCGGGAAGCCCCGGCTTCACTTCGTCGCCGGGAGCCAGGTAGTTGCCTCGTTGCAGTAAGTAAGTGGCGGAAGGCGTCTTAGATACGTCCCAGGCCGCTTCGATGAAGTTAGGGTCAACCATCGATTGCTGCTTGCGCCGCGCGGCTTTCTTCGTGCTCAGCTCGTTCTTCCACGCCGCGAGCTCCGCGAAACGCTTTTCCATCTCCTGATCCGTGATGAAGTCTTTCACGGCGTTGCGGTCCACTTCCAGGTCCGGGTCAGCTTCGATCTGTTGGCGGAGCTGGGCGCGTCGCTCGGGCGGCATTTCGCGGCCGGCTTTGAGTTCGG
>JAYVRS010000881.1:0-3894 GCA_043776185.1 Bryobacteraceae bacterium
CAACAACCCCCTCGTCACCGACGAGTCCGGCTTCAATGGCTTGTACCGTCGAATAAGCCGCACTTATGTCGATTCCCTGAATGGCCAAATTTACACCCGCCCGCTCCCTAGCGAGACTGCGCCGGATGTGAATCAAACCGTTCACATTCGTGGCCTGGTCAGCGCCGAGACCACCATCGACTCCATTGGAACTGCATTGGCGCAGGCCGCTTACGAGTATGACGTTCACACCGGTACCTCGCCGCGCCACGCGCCCCGCACCGGCACCACCGCGCCCAATCGCGACACTCTCATCACCGCCTTTCGTGGCAACCTCACGCAGGCCGCGCGCACTCTATACGTCCTCCCACCGGACATTCCTGCTCAGCGCGATCTCCTCACCAACTTCCTCTACGACGACACTGGAAACCTCGTCAAACTGGTCGATGCCAAAGGCAACGAAACCGCGATTACGTATTCTGGAACCTACTCTTTTGCTTGGCCCACTAGCGTCCGAAATGCGGTTTCCCATTCCGTGCAAACGGTTTACGATTTCAACACCGGTTACCCCACCTCCTTCACCGACCCCAATACCAAGACCGTCGCTTACAACCGAGCCGGCGACGTTCTCGACCGGCTCACCGCCGTCTCGTTCCCTGATGGTGGCCTCACCGAGTTTAAGTATTGCGAAAGCGGCTCCAATCAAGCCTGCGACGCCGGAATGACCGTCAACACTTACCGCAAAAGAGTCAAGCAGGACTCCTGCGGTACCAACACCGTCATCGCCGACGGCGCCTACGATGGTTTGGGTCGCGCGATCAAAGAGACCCAATTCGAGGCCGGCACGAACAAAATCATCCGCGAAACACAATATGACTTCCTCGGCCGCGCCTATCGCGTTTCCAATCCCACCCGCTCCGCCGCCGGCGCGGAATGGTCCGAAACCCAGTTCGACTCCCTCGGTCGGGTCGTCAAAACTCTTTACCCAGATGGATCGGCCACCCTGTATGAACCCCTCGGTCACCAACTCACCATCACCGATCCGGCCACCAAAAAGACCCAGCAAATCAAGGACGCCTTTGGCCGCCTTGAATCAGTCACCGAAGATCCCGGCGGCCCCCTATCAGCAACCACCTTCTACCAATACAGCGTGCTCGACGATCTCGTCGGCGTCTGCCGCCTACCCTTTCAGGGGTCAGTATGCCCTAATGGCGGCCAAAGGCGTACCTTCGTTTACGACTCCTTGCGCCGCCTAGCCTCTGCCGAAAATCCCGAAAGCGGCAAGATCCGGTATTTCTATGACGACGCGGGCAACGTTACCCAGCGCATCGACGCGTCTTCCGTACTGGTGGGCACCACTTACGACGCCATCAACCGGCCGCTCACCCGTACCTACCCCTCCGGCACGCCCAATGTCAATTTCACTTGGGACACCGTCTTCAAAGGCAAGCTGAGCCAGGTCGCTAACTCGAACGCCATCACCGACTACCTCGCTTACGATAATCTGGGCCGTGTCCTCACGAGCCGCCAAACCACGAACAGCTTGCCCTACTCGTTCAGCTACCAGTACAATCTGGCCGGCGGGCTGGCGCAGGAGACCTACCCCTCCACCCGCGGCATCGCCACTTGCTACGATGAAGTCGGACGGATTTCGCAGCTGAGACAGAAGGCCAACGCTACGGCGGCGGCAACGGTGGTCGCCACCGTGGCCACTTACGCCCCGCACGGAGCGGTGCAAACGCTGAACATCGGCCCCACGGGCGTCGTGAGCGAAATCTCCCAATACAACGAGCGCTTGCAGCCGACGCAAATCACAGCTGGAACTTGGCAGTCCAAGCTGTACTACTGCCCGGGCTTGGCCGCCACTTGCAGCACCAACAGCGGTAATATACTGCGTCAGGAAGGCTTCGGTGGCGCCGCCTGGGACTATACTTACGATTCGCTCAACCGCATGCAATCGGCGACGGAACGAGTTTCGAATACCGCCCAGTGGCAACAGACCTACCGTTACGATGCCGTCGGGAATCGCGCCCTCATCAACGCCCCCGTGGGGACGACTCCCGCGTTCATCCCCTACCTGAATTCCACGCCAGTCGTATCCTCCACTTCCGAGCCGATGCCGTTCTCCGACAAAAATCGTTGGAGCCTCGCGGCGTACGACCTAGCGGGTAATCAAACCACCGCGTTCGGTGATGGCACTGGCGTCGGATCGGCCGCCTACGCTTATGACGCCGAAAACCGGATGATCCGGGCCGACCCACAGTTCCCGACCGCCCCCAGTACGTCCGGAAGTATTCTCTATGGCTACGATGGCGACGGCCGACGCGTTACCAAGTCCATTCTCCAAACCGTCAATAACAGCCCGGTGTACGTTCTCAACAACGTCTGGGTCTATGACGCCCTGGGCCAACTCGCTGCCGAATACGGCGAATCCCCCACGATGCCGTGCACCACTTGCTACGTCACCGCCGACCACCTTGGCTCCACTCGCGTCATATGGGATTCGGCCGGCACCATCAAGAAGCTCACCGATTACGCCCCCTTCGGCGAAGAGATCCCGTCTGCTTTCCGCGGCAATGACTCGCGCTATCCCGGCGCACTCTATCCGCGTACGGGCGGGCAAGCCGTGCCCGTGGAATTTACCGGCAAGGAACGGGATGCTGAAACGGGGCTGGATTACTTTGGGGCGAGATACTTCAGCAGCGCACAAGGGCGGATGACAAGCCCCGATGCGCCCTTCATGGACCAGCACATCATGGACCCGCAGAGTTGGAATCTCTACACCTATGGTAGGAACAATCCGCTTAGGTACGTTGATCCAACAGGGCAAGAAATCGAGTTGGTCGGCGATGAAGAAGCGCGGAAGAAAGCCTTAGCAGTTCTGGCCGCTGGAGTTGGCAAGGCTGGTTCGCAATTACAGATCAATGAAGTGAAGGACGGTGACAACACCCGTTACGTGGTTGGCGTAAGCGGGAGTTTGAGCGACTTTGCGAAGACTGGAAGTGGTGCCGCCGATTTGGCCGCAGTAATCGGTGCGAAGCCGGTCGTTGAATTCGGAGTGACCGATAAGGATCTCCCGGGCAAGGGCAGGAACGAAGCCGCCTATACCTATGCGCCCGGGGAAATCGGGAATCAGAATGTTAGAGTCCTGGTAAATCCGGGTAAGGTGAATGATGCCAGTGTGGCCTTCAGTACGAATGGACTCCTTAGAAACAAATACGGCTCCGGCCTCCTTCGCGACTTGACGCCCACCATCGCGGCGTGGCACGAACTGGGCCATGCCTGGGGAATGTGGCAGGACATACAGGCTCGCAGTAGCGGTATTCCAGGGGCATCCGGAATCGAGATTGGCTCGGCGAGCCAACAAAGGGCCCTGCAGTGGGAGAATCGCATGCGAGAAAATCTCTACGGCCCAATCGGGCCAAACAACGCTGGGCGAAGACAACACTAATTATGTCGTTGCCATCCTCATTGAAGGGTACGTTCGCTGGTCTTGTCGGAGGAGCAGTGGTTACGGCAGTGGGGCTCGGCTTCTTCACGCTGATGGCTGACAAGACTTGGCCATTGCGCGTGACACAGGTCTCATCTTGGCTCGGCTTCTGGGCGATGAACGACTGGTACAGTGAGTTCCCAACGAACGTAAACACGACACTGACGAATGTGCTGTTAGTTCTGGCGGGTGCCGTACAATGGGCCGCCGTTGGCTTAGTCTATGATCTCAGTCGACGTCTTTTGGTTAACCGACGAACGTGAACCGCTGGCGTTTCGCGGAAGCAGTGAGGTTATACGGAGTAACCACCTGGAATCAGGTGGTTACCCGGAAACAGCCGAAAACGTGCCTCAATCAAATCAACAGGTTACCGAAAATCGGGGCACCCCCCGGCATCCCGGGTATCGAGGTAAGTGTAATCAAAT
>JAYVRS010000882.1:0-3893 GCA_043776185.1 Bryobacteraceae bacterium
GTCTTCGCGAGTTACGCTCCACACCCAGTATTTGCCGCTTGCTGCCAGGGCGCTGCGCTTGGCCGCATCGGCGCGCAACGAACTCTGATGGTACGTCCACCCATCGCAGAAAACCGCAATCGGCAATCGCCGGCTACCGGACCGCACTGGCCGAATCACAAAATCCGGCCGGCTCGCCACCGCTACCCCTTCGCTACGGCCCAAATCCACCTGCGGCTCAATCCAATACTGCTGCGCATCCACTTCCAACAAATAGCCGGATTTGCCGTTCACCACCTCCTGCACCAGCCGCACCGGTGGCGGGCCGCTCACCCGGTTCAGCTTGGTCAGGCTCTCGAGGAAGGTGCGTTCCAGCACCGAATCGAGGTTGGGGTTGATGTAGATATCGGAGATGGTGGGTCCACGCTCCAGATGGTGTAGCGACGAAACCAGTTCCTCCAGCACTTGCTTCGCGCTTTCCCGGGAGACCAGCTCCATCATCCGGCCCAACCGGTATTGATACAGACAGCGATAGCAGCCGTCTTTCTCAGGGTCCTGATTGCAGGCACAGCTCTTCAGTGCCTCCAGCGCCATCCGCAACACATCGCAAAGCGTGCCGGCCTCCTCCGCCAGCAGTTGATGCAGATATCCAGTGCCCCCAGGCACCGAGTCGTACAGCATCACATACTGTCGCCGGGGTCCGCCGTCTTTGTCCGGCTCGTCCTGCAGCAACAGCCGCAAGTGGTCCACCCGCCCGCCGAACTTCTGCTTCAGGCCCAATTGCAGCGCCGCCATAAATGACTGAATCACCACTTCGTCCACGCCCGCCCGCGTATAGGGCACCAGAATCCGCAGCGCCTCCGACGTGAACTCCCGGTACAAATATAAGCACTCAATAATATTCTTCGGGTCCACCGAATCCCGCTTTTCGCAGTCGAACGAATGCAACTGGGGCGGTGCATTCTGTTGCGAACGCTTCGGCGGCTTCTGCACCTTGCCGCAATGACGGCACAGCTTGAACCCAGGGCGCCCGTTCTCCCGGTCGGCCACCTTGAAGGTGTCACCCGTCTTCCCCAATTCGCCAAAGTTTACATCGCGAAAAGTCGCCCGCGCCACAAACTCAAACCCGAACGGCAATCCCGCCTTCAGCCGCCAAGCCTCGCGCACCTCCTTGGCTTCGAACTCCGCCAACAACTGCCGCACGTAGAAGCGCGGCTCCCGGTCCTCGGCGCTATCGTCGATCCGCACCTTCGTATCGTCACTATTGGCAATCGCCTGCCGGAACCGCAGCAACTGCCGCTTCTGCCCAATCTCGGGCCACACCGCACTCTCGCACTTGGGGCACGCCGGGTGATGATCTCCGCCGACGTCCAGGTTCTCCATGTGGCTGCAATTCGGGCACAGCCGCCACCACTCCAGGCTCGACATCGCCATGTTGATCTGGTCCACTTCCACGCGCCGTTGGTTCGCGTAAAAGCGATTCTCCGGCGCAAACTCTGACAAGGCCGATGCCGCCGGGCGCTCATACTTAAACGTGTTCACCGTTACATACCGTCCGCTGGAACCTTCGTCGCTTCCAGTACGCCGCCACAGCACCGATTTCAACTCGACCCCTGCCTCCGGAAAAGCATAGTTGGGGATAAGCCCCGCATCGGTGAGCGTGTTCAACAAATCCCGCGAGTTGATCTCCTTCGCCAGTTCGAGGGCCTTGTTCCGCTCCCGATCCAACTCTTCGATCTCATGGTTAGTGGATTGGTCCTTTGGCCGATCCCGCAAACCAGCCAGGCGCGACTTCAACTGCTCGGCCTTTTTCCGGTATTGCCTCCGCTCCCGCGCAAGGTCCTCAAAAGTCTTCGTCATCTTCTGCCGCAAACTGTCCAGTTCCGGCGTACCCTGCATCGCATCTTTTAGCCGGGTCCGCACCGCGGCATCCAGATCGTCCGTCAACAATGCTTGAAAGCCCTCCAGCAGCGCCGGCTCGTTCGTCAATAGATAACCAGAAAAAGTTGCAGGAAACTTCTTCGGATCCTGGTTCTCAAACGCGTCCAATGCCGTCGCCGTCTTCTCCGGCAGCGCATCCAGCGCCACCCCTCCGGCCACCCAAGCATCCAAACAGTACGCAAACAACTGCCGCCGCAGTACCTCCGCCGCCTTTAGGAAAATACCCGGCGGCACCACCTCGCCTGACAGCATCTCCCCGGTCTCTTCATAGAAGTACAAGTCATGCGGACTGTTGCCCTCGGCCATCGTCGTGGCCACCGAGTTGCCGTCCCGCCTTCCGGCCCGCCCAATGCGCTGCAGATAACTGGCCGGGCTGGGCGGCACCGAACACAGCAACACCGCTGACAGGTCGCCAATATCCACGCCCATCTCCAAAGTCGGCGTCGCCGAAAGCAGGTTCTCGTACCAAGGCTCCGGTTTGGCCGCCTTAAACCGGCCTTCCAGCTTCTCCCGCTCGCCTCGCTCCAACAATCCCGTATGCTCGGCCGCCATCACTCGCCGCAAGTCGCGCTGCCCGAAGTTATTGGCCAACCAGCCCATGCCGTCAACGATCTCGTCGTAGTGATCCTGCAATGCGTTCAGACACGGAATGCCTTTCAGCGTCGCCGCCACCGCGCGCGGGACAGTGAGCCGATGCTTGCCTTGCGAAGCCACCATTTGCACGACGTCGCGATGCAGCATCAACTCGTCCGGGTTCAGCCCCACTGACTCCCCGTGCGGCCCCGTGCTCACCACCTACGTCCCTGCCGCCACCAATTCGCGGATCGCCGACCGATACAGCTCCTCCTCGACGTCCCTCGGCAGCAGCGCCTGCCGGCTCAATACCGTCTGCGCCCACTGCACATACCAGGACTTCCTCCCCCGGCGCGTCAAAGCGTCGAAGCCCTTATGCCGCCCTAGCGTCAGGAACACCGGATGCGGCGTCCGCTCGCCCATGCCCGGCAGCCATTCCTTCCGCCCGCCTTCCACAAAGCGGTACAAATCGGCATCCGCGGCGTAGTTCCTCAACTCCGGATGCAGCACCGCTCCCCGCTTCCGCAAATGATGCAGAAAGCCCCACAGCCACTGGAACACGCACCCGGCATCCAGCCCCCGCACACCGAACTCCTCCGAGAATTTCGGCAAGAGCCTTTCTGCTACCAAATGCAAAGCCGCCGCGTCCGGCGCCACCGTCGCCTTGCCCAGCTTCTCCAGGTTCCGGCCGCGTACCCAATAGGTAAACTCCGCAAAGGCCTGCCACCCCAGCCGCTTTTGCACCCGCGCCGGCAACTGGCTGCCCACCGGCAGCGCACCTTTCACCGTCAACTCTTCCGCCCAATCCCGCTGCCAGGTCATGTTGGGCCCGATAAACTCCACCACGAAGCGCTCCGGCTTCATGCCCAACGGCGACTGCGGGTCGCGATAGAGCTCCGGAAACTTCAGCAGAAACTCGCTCCACCGCAGCGGCTCCCCGGCCAGTTGATCCACCGCCTTCGCGATCGCCGTCCGAACCGTATTCAAGTAAGTCCGCGCGCCAAAGAAGCCGGCCCGGTGGGCGGCGTCCTGCACAGAGTCAGAAAACGCGATCAGCTTCTTATCGTCGTTGTAAGGGCTCGCCCACGTCTGCTCCACCACCTGCGCGCCCAACGTCGCACTCCGCGCACCCAGCAGGATCTGCCGGTCCTCCGCCCCGCACGCCGGGCACGACGTATCGTGCCAAATGGTGGCCCTCCCCCCGGCGTTCGAGACACTTTGCCCGGTCACCTGAAAAACGGCCACCAGCTCGTTTGCCCCGCACGCATCGCAACTGCCGCTCTTGCCCTGGATGTTCCCGCACGAAACACACACCTGCATGGGCACGCCTGCCACTTGCGGCTGCCCAAAATGCACCGCCGGATACAGCCGTGCAATCTCCCCTTGCCCGCGAAACCACG
>JAYVRS010000883.1:0-3887 GCA_043776185.1 Bryobacteraceae bacterium
CCCGGCTTCAATTTTGGCGCTCCGCTGGTCGCGTTGGTGCGCGATGCGGCGGGCAACCCGATTCCCGGGCTTACGGTGACGTTCACCGCACCCAATTCCGGGGCCAGCGGCACCTTTGCCTCCTTCAACAATACGGCCCTTACCAATAATTCGGGCTTGGCCACTTCGGCCTTCTTTACCGCCAATGGATTCTCCGGCACCTACCAAGTAACGGCTACGACGGCGGGGTTGTCCCCAGCGGCATTCACTCTCACGAATACGATTCCGACCGGGCCGCAGGTGAACATCCCCAATGTCCAAGTGGGCAGGAATCTGCAGACGCTCATCACGGTCACCATTCCGGAAGCGGCCCCGGTCGGCGGGCGGCGCATCACGCTGACCCCCAGCAACTATAATCTAGTTCGCGTGGTGGGCCGCCAAGCGGACGCTGGCTCTGCCAATCCCTTGCTAGTGACGATCGGCGAAGGGCTCACCCAAGCGACGGGCATTTATGTCCAGGGCCTGGCGTCCAGCGGCACGGCGCAGATCGTGGCCAGTACGCCCGGGCTGGCGGACGGTGTCGCCACCGTCGCTTTGTA
Source organism: Bryobacteraceae bacterium (assembly GCA_043776185.1). Taxonomy (GTDB): domain Bacteria; phylum Acidobacteriota; class Terriglobia; order Bryobacterales; family Bryobacteraceae; genus JALHNI01. Next base: position 579 of record JAYVRS010000883.1, read on the forward strand.
CCCTTCCGGCTTCGTCATCTCCGGACCCAATGGTTCCGGTGGCAGTTTCGAGATGTTTCAAGGAGCGTCGGCGCTGCTGACCGTCCAGTCAGCACGCTTGTCGGCCGACAACAGCTTGGCCGAAATCCAAGCCTTGAAGGGCGGAGTGAGCTTGGTGTTCAACTCGCAAACCGGTCAGTTCGAGCCGACACCGAATACCATGGTCCCGGTGGCTTTGACCAACTCGACGCCAAGCGTGGGTAGCCCCAACCCTACTTCGGTGACCATTATAGGCGGCGAATCCTCGTCGACCACCACCTTTACGTCCACCTCGTCGGGCAGCACGACGGTGACGGCGACTCCGCCAACGGGGTATGCCTTGCCCGCGGGCGGCGCTAACGCGGTAACGATCAACATCGTCCCATCGGGCTTAGTGGCCCAGAACGCGACGGTAGGCCAGAACTTGCAAGTGCCGATCCGAGTGAACTTGAACTCGTCAGCTCCCTTGGGCGGATTGGCGCTAACGGTTACCAGCAGCGATTCCTCCAAGGTGTTGTTCTCTTCGTCGGCCTCTTCGGTGGGGCTGGCTTCGATTACCCTCAACGTCCAAGCCGGCCGTAACAATACTCAGGACTTCTTCGTCCAGGGTTTACAGAACGGGGGCGTGGTGAGCTACACAGCGATGGCGCCCGGGTACGGAAACGCTACCGGTGCTATTACTCTCACGCCGTCCGGTTTCGTCATCTTCTCGCCCTTCGGGCGGGGGGCCGACTTCTTCACCACTACGGGCGCGTCCAACAGCGACCTGACCATCTTTGCCGCGCGGCTCGATTCGGGCGCCAACTTCATCGAAACTCAGGCGATTCGCGGTGGCCTCACGGTCAGCGTGGGGGTGACGAGTGCCACTCCGGGAGTCGGTTCGATCACCTCGTCGCCGTTATCGATTACCGGTCCGGAGAATTCCGCCGCCACGCAGTTCGATCCTTCGGCGGCCGGAGTGACTCGAGTTAGCGTGGTGCAACCTTCGGGCTTCAGTACCCCGGCCGCCGGCGCTTCCTTTAACGCCACCGTGCGCTTACCGCAAATTAGCGTCAATACGGTGACCGTGGGAAAAAATCTGCAGACCATTGGCACATTGCTACTAGGCCAGCCGGCACCTTTGGGAGGTGCCCAAGTGACGCTGACCAGCGGGTCGGGGCTGCTGAAACTGTCGGGCGCGCAAACGGTGGCTGGAAGTAGCCAAATTGTGATCACGGTGCCCCAAAACCAAAGCTCAGCCTTTTTCGTGGTGCAAGGCTTTGCTGATACGGGATCGGCGTCTTACACGGTAGTTTCGAACGGCTACGTGTCCACTTCCGGCACGGTAAATCACGCTCCTTCCGGGGTGATCATATCGAGCTTGTTCGGACAGGGTGCCCCGTTTAGCACCACGGTAGCGGGCGGCAGTCAACCGGTCACTGTTTCGACGGCGGTACTCGATGGCTCTTCCACCTTCGTATCTACCCAGCCGCTAGCGGCGGGATTGAGCTTGGTGGTGTCGGTGTCCAGCGAAAACCCGTCGGCGGGCACCTTACCACCGACGGCCACCATTACGGGAGGATCGAGCGACGCCACGATCCAATTCACGCCAGTTGCCGTGGGCAATTCGGTTCTCCGAGTCACCCAACCGGTCGGCTACACGATGCCGAGCCAGTTCACTACCCTGCTCGCCCGTGTGATTCCTTAAGGCCCGAAAGTTGGTTAAGAGGATAGAATGATGATTTTTTCATCGATTCTGTCCTCTTAGCTGCTTCATTTTTATACAAAACGGCTATACTCGGAGAGTATTACTATGATTCAGAAGTCTGCGTTTCTTGTGTTCTGGTCCTTTGTTTCCGGTGCCCTGCTTAGCGCCGCCGGACTCAACCTAGCTAATGTTGCCGTGGGCAGCAGTTTGCAAACTCCTATCACCTTCAAGCTTTCCGAACCGGCTCCCGAAGGCGGCCTGGAGGTTACCTTAACCAGCGAAGATCCCAGCCGGCTCAAGCTGTCACGCCGCCCCGATGCCAGTGGAACGGATTCCATTGTGGTGAAAGTGGCGGCCGGATTCAATGAGAGTATGGATTTCTGGTTGCTGGGTATGGCGGGAGAAGGTGAGGTGGCTTACACGGCTACGGCCCGCAGTTTTTCCCCGGGCCGCGGCATCGTCACTCTGACCCCGTCGGCGATCGTGATGGTCGGGCCCTTCAAGGCGACGGAGTTTAAAACCACGACCGGTGCGGCCAACTCCCGGTTGGTGCTTTATTCTGTTCGTCTAACGCCTTCCATGGAATACGCGGAACAGCAAGCCGTCGCGGCTGGTGTGTCACTGGACATTGAGATCCTCAGTTCGGCCGAAGGCGTCGGCGTCATCTCGCCCTCCAGGGTTAGCATTCCCGGTGGTGCGCCGAACGCGGTTTCGGAGTTTAAGCCAGCCAAGCCGGGGATTACGTCTATCACGACGAGCATCCCGCCCGGGTTCAGTCGCCCGCCCACCAAATATGCGGCCGTGTTGGCCAACGTCGCCCTACCAGGCCTAGCGATTACCGATCAATTGCTGATCGGTCAGAACCTCCAAATAGGCGGCAATGTTGGCCTGGGCGAGGCAGCCGGCCCCGGCGGAGTTCAGGTGACGCTGACCAGTGAAGATCCGGCCCAACTGCTGATTTCTCGTTCTGGCACCGAAGTGGGGCAGAAATCCATCACCGTCACGGTGCCGCCCGGTGCCGTGAGTGCCCAATTCACGCTTCAGGCCCTAGGTAAGGCGGGTACGGCCACTTATACCGCCTCCGCGCGTGGGTATGCCAGCCGCATCGGTAAGATTGGTTTGGCTCCCTCCGGAGTGGTGATTGCCCCCAGCCCCTATGGTCCTCCCGACGAAGCGGAACTCTTTCGTAAGACTGGCGAGGGCGCGCGAGGTTTCATCAGCCATCTAAGCAGAACCAAAGATCTCAAGGTGCCGCTCTCCGTTTGGACCGCTCAATTGGATCCGATCACGCTACGCTCCGCTGACATTACTGTCCAGCCGCTGCGGGCGGGGATGTCCATTACGGTTAACGTGGAGAGTAGCAACCCGGCTGCGGGGAAGGTAAAGTCCCCGGTGGTCATCCATGGTGGATCGGAGATCGGCCATTCGGAGTTTGTGGCGCTCACCAAGGGCACCACGCTGATTACCGCCTTCACCCCGTCAGGCTTTACCAAGTCTACAAATTCGACGACCGTGGAAGCCATCGTCAAAGATTAGCCTCCCCGAATCCAATCATCATCGAGTGGCGGCGGCGTGCGTACTTCTCCTCGAAGTGGCCGCCGCCG
>JAYVRS010000884.1:0-3886 GCA_043776185.1 Bryobacteraceae bacterium
TGGTGCGCCAGTCGAAATCGAAGTGCTCGACGAAGACGGCGCATTGCGGATTGCCGACGTCGAGAATGGCGACGGGGGTATAGCCTTCGCCGAGGGGCAAGGAGAATTGGAGGTCGCCGGGAGCGACGACGGGGAGGCCCATATCCATCTCAAAGGTGAACTTGGGGCAATCGCGATGGAGGAGTTGGAGGTGTTTGAGGCCGGCGCCGGTGTCGATGTCGACTTTATCGGTAGCGCGTTCGTTTTCGATGAGAAAGGCCGCCGCGCAACGAGTGCCATTGCCGGAGATTTCCACTTCGCCGCCATCGGGATTGAAGAGGCGGATGCCGCCGTGGGAGCCATTTTCACCGGGTCGAACGAGGAGCCAGCCGTCGGCGCCCACGCCGCTGTGACGATTGCAGATGGCTTCGGCGATCACCGCGAGGTGTTGGGGCGGCGCCTTCGATTCCCAGGTAAGGAGGAAGTCGTTTTTGGCTCCGTGGGCTTTGGTGAAGGGGATGCGCATACGAAGTTCTTATTTTGGCATGGGTTGGAAGAGGAGGCGTCCGGGAGGGATGAATAAGCAAGATGCCCCCGATTTGGACACCCATTTACTAGGCAGCGCTCTCTCGCTCGAAATACTCCTGTCCATCAGCGCGGAAAGCTTCAAGGGAGTCAAATTGCTTATCGCATGCGTTCGTAATCCGCGAACGGTCCTTTCTCGCTAAAGACTCAAAATCGTCATGAATCGCTACGCTTCGGTAGTGTACTTTGCGCTGCGTAAACGCCTGGCAGGCAATGGTAGTAAGTAAGGCTTTGGTGCGGTCCTTAACTCCGAAGAGAAATAACGGCCGAGGGCCGAGCTCGAATTGCCAGTCGACTTCATAGGCGTCTTGATCGGCCAAGGGCAAAGTCATTTTACTTGGGTTAAAGCGGGAGAATTTATCAAGAATTAATTCTTCGAGCTGTTCGTAGAACATGCTTCTAATATCCTCACGCTGGAAATACTGCATGCTGGAAATCTTGGCAATCGTCTGCGCGAATTGGAGGATGCTAGGGCCCAGAATGTCAGCGGGAGAGTCAACGAATAGCCTGCCATTGTCCTGGTCCACGCCGTTCTCGGCCAAAATTCGATCGAATACTCTCTGGCGGCTATCTGATTTACTGATGTCATAGTTGTATGACAATCGCATCAAGGTCATACCTTCGTCACTGACGCGAATCTTCGAGTCGACACTCGCATTCTCGGTCAGGAAGATGTCCACCATATCGCCATCCTCATGGAACAGAGGTGCCCGAAGTTGGAAAATTCCGGGCCGGCGTTGGTGGAGGTCGGCGAATCCGTTAAACTGTTCCTTCAATTGCGCAAGACTAATCATGGCGCTTCCTGGCTTTCTTCGTCGTTGACAAACAACAAGGCCATTTGTCGATAGGGTTCGAAGTACTCGGCCGCTCCTTCGGTAATATTGACTCTCCTCAAGAAATACGGCACTGCCTGTTCGAAAGACGCGTATTCGCTCGATGTGGTTGCGCTGCGTGGCTTCAAGATTCCCCTAGACAGGTCTTCGGTCGTCATGCAATGAACATGGGGGTAATTGTGAGGGTGAGCAGGGCTAAAGCTACGATTAAAGTCCCCATGTGGGCCGTTCACGCGAAGAATGGGGAAGCGGCCACCGGTCTGAGGAAGATAATCTAGACCAAGCGAGAAATTCTCGGGAAAAGTCTGATTCTGGCGGAAGAAAACTTTAAACCGGTGCTGGCCGTCTATCGACTCTAACCCAAAATCGTTGCGCGCAAAGGCACCCTCAGACTTCATGTCCCGGCGAGGCGGATCGCTAACGCGCTTGGCGCAAGTGGCCAAAGCGTCGAGCTCATTCTGGGAATACTGATACTGGGGCATCGCCTGCCTATAAGGTTATCCCATTGCCGCGCGCGCAGGATACCCCTCTAACCCAAGGCGGGTTGCGCCTAAAACGTAAAGCGCAAGCTCAACTGTAGGCGCCGGACGTTGGTGCCGTCGGGGAAGCCGGCGCTGGCGGTGCCCTCACCGTAATTGGCGACGGGGGTGAGGGTAGTTCCGCCGGTGACGTTGTAGAGCTGATTGCGGCGCGCCGTGTCGCTGGTGGTATTGAGGACGTTGAAGCCTTCGAAGTTGAACGTGACCTTGTAGCGCTCGGTGATGGCGAAGACCTTCGAGATGCGGGCATCAATGCGGCGCGTCTGGTCGACATCGAGGAAGTTACGGGGAATGAAGGGGACGCGGTTATCTCCACCCAGGCCGTTGAGTGAACTGGTGAAGGCGGCGGGGAGGCCGGGGATGACGATACCCGCACCGTTGACGGTGGGCGTGGTGCCGAAGGCGCTGGCGAACGTGCCCAGGATGGAGAGCTGCCAGTCGTTGACCACGTATTTGGCAAAGCCGCCGTTCTTCACCCAGGGCTTGTAGCCGAGGGTCTGGGCGACGACGAGGCGATGGCGCTGATCGAGGCCGGACGAGCCCTCGACGGAAAACCGCTTGCGGTCGATGAAATACTAGAGGCCGAATTGCAGGAGTTGTCCGACATGCAGGCGGCGAGATGGCGAATGGATCGAGACGCTCACCAGCGAGCCGCGATTATCGACGAGCGGATTCGTGCCGGTGCCGTGGTAGTATCGGCGAGGTTCGAGTGGGACGCCAAAAACCGTATGGTGCGGACGCGAAAAGAGCATCTGAGGAGTTGGCTAAGGTGATCGACGAAATGGATTTTCAAAGGAAAGTATGAAGAAAACGATACTGAAAATAGCGCTGTTGTGCGTGGGAATCACCCACTTATCCGCAGCCCCAATGGTGAACATTGTAGCCGACGAGAATGGCGACCCACCGCCAATTTGTGTTATTTCCTTTACTGATCCGGCCTTGGGTAACAGGGTTTCCGGCGCGCTTCCTGGCTGTAACCAACAACTCGGCAATCTCGGCTTCGTAGGTAGGTTCCCGACTTATCTTACAGTCAACAACTCCACGGTATTGAACCCCTACCAGCAAGAATGCGACGTCCTCTTCAAACCGGCTTGCGTATCTCGCGGGTATACGTTCAATTATCAATTTGATTTTGCTGGTGGTTTTTCGACGATTCCCCGCCCCCCGCTCGTGCCAATAACATCCACAGTCTTCAGCGCTGGTCCATTGAGCGTCCTGGTCTCGTTTTCGTTCGCAGTGCGTGATGCCGCTGGTATTTGCGTTTGGTGTGATTCAGTCCCCGTTGGTTCTGGGATCGCGTATACGTTCTCTCGGAACCAGTACGAATATAGGACGGTCTTAGATGCGGCCGCTATACCAGAGCCGTCTTCTCTTGGCTTGGTTGGGCTCGGAGGGCTCGCCCTTTGGTGGCGGCGTCGCGCGTAGGGCTATCGATGATGGGCGGGAGCATGGCCACCTGCGAGGTGTCAGTGACAGTGGAGGGGAAGCGGTACACCGAGAGGATTGAGGCGAAGTCCGTCAACGACGCAGCGTGCCAGTTGTTCGCATTGGCGGCAGGCTACCCCTCGAGAGGACTGCCACAGGGGCTACCTCGATGATCGTCGATTCGGCGGCGGCGGTGGCCATTTTGCGGCAGGAGCCCGAAGCTGCCGCCTTCTGCGAATCGCTCGCCACGGCGGACCACCGGAAAATGTCGGTTGTCAACTATGTCGAAGCGGCGGTAGTGTTCGACAGCGCACGCGATCCGGTAACGTCCAGAAAATTCGACGATTTAATCCGCGCCGCTGCGATCGAGCTGGTGCCAGTGACGGTAGAGCAAGCACGACTAGCGAGGCAAGCCTATCGCGATTTCGGGCGGGGCAGCGGCCATGCGGCGAAGTTGAATTTCGGCGACTGTTTCTCGTATGCGCTCGCCGCTGACACGGGTGAGCCGTTACTTTACAAGGGGAA
>JAYVRS010000885.1:0-13792 GCA_043776185.1 Bryobacteraceae bacterium
GCGGCTTGTGCCACCAATCCTCCCGTACCTTCCTGCCAGGTATCGGTAAGCGCTTGGAACTATTATGTAGTCGACAAAATCAATCCGAACGCGCCCTCCTTAATCATCGGTGACGGCACACGGATGATGACGGTGCAACAATATCTCGCCGCGCGGGCCGACGCGGGCTTGTAGACGCCTCGCTTCACGGAGCGAAAGCCCAAAGTTCAATATTCGGCCTCGAGCCGGCACTCACAGATAAAGGAAAGAACAACTCATGTTTAGGAATAAGACACTTTTTGTGCCGGCAACGGCATTGCTTTGCAGTTTTATAGGCGCAGCTACGGCAAGTGCCCAAAGTTCCACCTGCTACGCCAAAGAAAGCATAGAAGGCTCCTGGGCCATTATCACCACCTATGGCAGCAATGTAGCCATGGCCATCGCCCAGGGCACTCATACCGATGGGCGACTAAACCGGACTTTCACTTTCAACTCTGCGACGCCAGGATCCACGACGGGCGAACGAACCGTCTCGACGGGCACCAACGTGGGTACTTATGAGGTGAATTGCGATGGCACTGGCGTTTTTACTCGAGTCGCCACCTCTTCAACCGGCGTGGTCTCCAACCAAATGGATGACTTCTTAATTACGGGTTCGATTTAAAAAGACGGCAAGCTAATTGCCACGCAGATTAAGGACGCCGTCAGAGTCCCCTCCACCTTGATCTCGGGCGGCATCTTCTTTTCCCGGGTTCACAGTCGGCGTCCCGATCCGCGGCCAGGGCAGTGTTACACCCTCGATAGCCTACAAGGTAATTATGCGGTGACGGTTCAGTACGGTGCGAACCTCGCCATGGGGCTCCAGCCGGAGACGCTGGATGGGGAAGGCAATCTGTTCCGGGCGGGCATCAACAACCAGCCGCTCGCTGGCTCGCCAACGGGAGAGCGAACGGTGGGCAACGTCACCAGCCGGGGAACTTACGAAGTGAATTGCAATGGCACCGGCACCATCACCCGGTTAGTGACCCGGCCCGATGGAACGACCGGAACGGCGGTGGATGACTTTGTGATTACTGGGGCCGTCGAGAAGGACGGGCGGCTGATCGCCACCTCTCTGTTCGATGCCCAACGATCCCCGGCCCTGCTTGGCCCGGATGGCACTTTTGTGACGCGAACCCATGTCCTGCGTCCGAATCCGAACGCGCAGTTGGAGAGCCGTCTACAGTCCCTGGCTTGCGGCACCCAGGCTCCCGCAGCTTCCTGCAGCGTTCAAGTGAACGTGTGGAACTTCTATCTTCTCGCCATCAACCCGAGGGCCTTGCCCCTAGTGATCGGAGACGGCTCGCAATCCATGACTTTGCGGCGCTATTGGGGTGCCAGGTCAGCGGCCGGGCTGTAGCCAAAGGGGTTCGAGATCATACACACTCCTACACTGATCTCGTGGACGCGATTGGTAGCCGGATCCGTCAGAGAGACCATGGTAGGGACAGAGCCTTTGACGGCGGTTTGCTTGAGGCGGTTACCCCAGCCGTCGTACCGGGCATGATAACGGCGTAGCGCAACCTGCGGCTCCGCCGCTCGGCGCGCTACGCTGGAACTCACCGGGCTGGGGGACGAGGCGAAAAGCTTGATTCCCTGTCCGGAGAGTGGGGCAATTCGCCTCGGGGCAGGCCGACTAGATCTATGGGCTTTGAGCCCGCCGTCGTATGTGGCCTCCCCTTCAGACCACCCGGTTGAGCTTCGAGCTCGCATAGATAGTTGCCGTTTTGCCCTTCGCTTGGACGGTGTTCGCGCACCGCCGAGTTTCGCCCCGATCTCCGTCAGGAAAGGAGTATTTGTATTATGCCATTCGCTGCCCTGGACCTGCATCGCCGTGAAATCGAAGCGGCGATCTTTGATGACGACGGCCGCCTCACCCACCGTGAGCGCCTGGCCGCTAGCGCTCCCGCCATTGTGGCTTTCGCCCAAGCGCACCTCTCGCCCCTGCATCATCTCGTAGTCGAGGCCACCTTCAATACTTGGGCCATCGTGGAATTGTTGAAGCCTTTCGTGGCTTCGATCACCGTGAACAATCCGCTTTTGACCAAGGCCATCGCCTCCGCCAAAATCAAGACCGACAAGATTGATGTCACCGTGCTAGCCCACTTACTGGTTGATTCTTGGCGTCGATGGTGTAAGCCAGCCGGTCGCCATTGTAGAAGTACTGCTTGGTGCCGTTCTCGGGTTGAGTGACGGAAGTGAGCAGCGGCCCGGTGTAAACGAAGGTGCGGGTTTGGGTGACGGTGCCTTGGCCGGTGACCCGGGGCATGGTGACCAGTTTCACCTTGTCGAGCAGCGTGTACTGGTAATTGGTGACGAAGTCGGCACCGCCGCCGGGGTTGGGCTCGTTGACCTGAGAGAGGTGTCCGAGGGCGTCTGAGGTGTACTTCTTCCAGCGCCCGGCTGGATTCCCCAAGTCATGCCTGGCACCAACTGGGCTCTCGAATTTGATGCGCGATATGCAGAGTGTTTATTCGCGTTATTTGAATCGCAGATATCAGAAGGAGCCCTGGAAGTTGTTGGCCCCATTGACTTTGCATGGGCGGCGAGCTCGTAAGATGTTCTCTCCTTACCGGCGGGCGGGGCCGGTCAACTGGACGCCGCGTTTTGATGCGGAGTGCCTGATTGGCGGGGGCTTCAAGATGTTTTTGCGGTATTTGGAGAACAATCCGGTGCGGGCAAAGATGGCGAGGAAGGCGACAGATTGGAGATGGTCGAGCGCGCGGGCGCATTGCGCTGGCAAGGATGCTGGTGGGGTGCTTTGTTTGGATGTATGGCGGCATTTATTCGGCAATCCGGCGGCGGCGGCGGAGGCTTGGACGACGTTTTTGGATGGTCCCGAGGAGGAGGTCCGGCGCAATGCGGGGCGGCGGTCGGTGCCGTATAACCGGGTGGCTTGGTCGGTGCCGGTGGTGAGGTTGAGGGCTGGGTCGCCGCCAGGATAAGGTTAATTTCCTTGGCTCTTGTCGCCCGTAGCCAGCTAATACCCTGCACTGTAGCGCTCTGTAACCCTGTGGCCCAGTTTTGTGGCAGTCCAGACGGCCTTGGCGGCCGCCTTGTCCTCGCTTGGCCATCCGGATCGAGGCTTTTCTCCTCCCCTGATCATGCCTGGCACCGTCTGGGCTGCCGTCTGGGCTTTTCCATATGAAGGCGAAACTGAAGGTCTACGACACCGCCCAGTAACCCTGCATTTGCGGTTTTCCCGGTTTCCATCGCTCCCTCGGTTTCGATAAGGATGGGTCAGGGTAAGTGAGCGATGGGCCAAGCGCGGGGCTGAAAATGCTCGTCCACCACAAGCGAAGCAGTGCCGGGCGGTAACACCTGAAGCGATTTGAGAAATTCAATGAGCGCATCCTGGTCATCTTCCGGCAATTCTTGAAAGGCCCGTCGAGAGGATAGGGCTTCCCCATGGTGGGCAAGCACGGCTTGACGAAGCGTTGTGAACTGGCCGTGATGGAAATAGGGCGGTTCATTAGCGCAACCCCAAAGGCGCTTCGTCAGAAACAACCGGTTGCCTTTGCGAAACTTGGGCGACCAGATGGTTTCGTTCTGATCTAAGGGTTCGATGATGCTGGTATCGGCGGGGTCAGTGATGTCGTGGAGCTTGAAATCGGTATAAGCCGCGACGTAGAGGAGATGAGGGCGTTCGCGATCCGGTGCCAGACGCGGCAGTGGCAGGCGGCGATCGTTGAGCGGTAAGCGGACAGTGGGCAGGTCGCCCGGGCGCGCATTGGTGGCGGGGTTGAACGGGCTAGGCTCCGCGAACGCAAAGCCGCTTTCCGTGAGCGGCAGTTCCGGAATGTGGCAGGACGAGCAACCCGCACGGTCAAAGGCCGCCTCGCCTCGCAGAATCGCCTGTTCGATTTCCGGATCGCGAGGAATGACGCGCCCGGGAACGGGCAACGCCGCCTGATAAAGGCTGACGGCGGTAAGGTCAGCGCGGGAGAGTTCGTTCGCGACGCCGTCGCCATCTGGATCTGTATTGAGGCCAAAACGTTCCACCGATTGCATTCCGTGATGCTGATGGAAGGCGTTGTTGCTGAACTCACGCAGCGAGACCACATTGGCGGCGGCATGCCAGGGCCGGATGATGAGCGAAGGCTTGTCCACAGGGGTAGCGGCGTCCAGGCTTTGGCGCGGAATGCCCAAGACGTGAGAGCTATCCCAAAGTCCGTCGGTGCCGCGGGTAAGTTCGCCGAAGAGAATACCTTTACTGACCAGGGCCCTCCTTTCGCCGATCTTCATTTGATCGCGAGCCTGCTGCAGATCCGCGGTGATTTCGCGCGCCAGCATTTCCAGATAGCCGGCACCAAACATCCCGGTGGTGGCCCGAAAGTTGGAGGACGCGAACAAGTTGACGGGACGGCCTTGTTCGTCTGAGGAACTAACGGTGGGGCGCTTGTCGCCATCGGACGTGAAGAAGTCGAAGCGCTGGCCGAGGACAAAGACGTTGGTGGCAAAATCCCCGCCGCCGCCAGCGTAAGGGAGATTGTGGCAGCCCAAGCAGGAGTTGGCATCGGGGGCGGACACGCGGTTGAAGGCACGCATTCCGGAAAGCGGCTTCGAGGGATCGCTCAAGCCGCGACTGGTGCCTTTCATCAAAGGTCGCCCACCGCCATCCTGATCGGTCCAGTTGGCGTTGAACAGCGTGCGGCCGTGACGGATAAGTTCGAAGATATCGCGGCGAGTGAGGTCCTCCTCGGTGAGGTGGACACTCACCGCGTTTTCGCGACCGATCTTCTTGCCGGGTTGGTCCGCCGCGAAGGCGAGACCGGCGGCAAGCACAACCACCAAGCGTGACATGGACATGCTTAGTTTACGGCTTTGTGGGTACCGTGGGGGAAACTACGACGATTGAGACTGCACGTTGGGTGGTGGGGAACGGTGGTAGCACGGCCGAGCCAACGCCGACGACTTGGCCATTCTTCTGGACGACCACGTTGATGCCGCCCCGCGGCACACCCGAGATGGCAAAAGAACCACGGCGATCGGTATTAGTGTTGCCCTTATATTCGACGTTCGTCGAAGCACGCACCTCTACTTCGGCATTGGCGATACTCTCCGGCGTTACGGCAGCGGCCTGCGACGAGTCAACGGTCGCCATCGGGCGAAGCGTCAATTGAATCACTTCGGTCTCGTCGTTGGCGGCCAGAGCGCTGCGATTGAGGGGAGCGCCCAGTGCGCCACTCGACGTCGCGGTTCCACTCACGAGGACATTCTGGGCACCGACCACCGGCAGAATGGTGCGAGCGGTATAGCCACCGCTGGGCCGCGGCGTGAAGAGGATAAATGCACCGTCGAGATCGAAGGGGTTGGTTCCGAGGAAATATTCGAAGATGGCGGTCCCGGCGGGCACGTCGACCGCCGGTTGGGCGCTGAAGTTGAGTTGGACCGCCGGGCTGTTCGGCCCGGGGGTGATTCCGGTGATGGTGCCAGTGGTGAGGGCGGTAATCCCTCGGTAGCCGAATTGGATGCGGCCATCCTGGAAGAGGATGATTTGGATAGTGTTAGAGCCGCCCGCACTGTAGTGCTGCACGTTGTTGTAAGTAACGACTAACCTGTCTGGCAACACGTTGTAGTGGGCGCACCCCTGAGAGCGACCGAACAGGTCATCGAAGAAGGCGGCAATGCGCGGAAGGGTATTAAATTGAGGGATGGTTTCGGTGTATTGGGAATCGCCGGTACCAAAGGTGACGTAGCCATTGGTGCCGACAAAGGTGGTGGTTCGGGCCGCGCCATAGAAGGGGAATGCAAAGGGCAAATTCACTTGAACAAATGTGTCGTCCGAACTGGACCAGCAGGCTCCAATATTGGTTTCCCAACGGGCGGAGAAGAGCCGGAAGTCGCCCACGTTGGTCGTACCGCCGCGAACGTAAGGAACGGCCACAGTGGATCCGCGCAGTTCAACGTTGTTCACCGTGGCGACCGCGCTGGCGGAGATATTGCCGTTCACGGTCGTCACGCCGCTAATGGAAAAGCGTCCGTCGCTACCCGACGTTCCGGTGAAGTCGCCGGTGACGGTGATCGGAGCGCTGGGGATCGGCGTACCATTTTCGTCGAGCACCCGTCCGGTAACGGTGGTAAGCGGATCTGGCGCAATATTGAGGACCACGGGAGCCGAGCGGCCACGGTTGTTGGCCAGATCGTAACCGTCGGCCAGCAGGGTCACTTGGTTCGCGATCGGGATGGTGTAAGTAAATTCGTAAGGCGCGGTAGTGTCGGTGAAAGCGACCACGCCATTCACCAGGAAGTTCACCGAGGTGACGGCAATATCGTCCGACGCTTCGGCCGTGATGGTGATGCGTTCGCCTTGCACGCGATTGTTGCCGCCAGGGATCGCGTTGATGGAAACCGTGGGCGGTACACCGGCAAGGTCCTCGAGCGGGAGGTATTGGCCGATGAACAGCTTCGTATTGCCTGTAACTCCGTTCTCTTGCGAGATCGCGTTGCTTTCGCCCGTCTTAAACACGAGAGCCCCCGAGAGTGCGAGTCCCGTGCCCGCATAAGTGCCGTATTGCGAGAAATCCAGAATGCCCCGCCGGTTCGGACTGGTCACGGTCCCATAGTCGATAAACCCCGCGGCATTGGGAAATAGCTGCTCGGAAACGATGGCAAAGCCGATCCCGAACTCTACGTCGCGCGGCACGAGGCCATCGCCAAATCCGCTCGGAACCGTGCCTCGAAGAACGGGCTGGGCTGGATTGCTGATATCTACAAACGGAGTCCCGCCCGTCAACGCGGCTACCGCCGCCAACGTGCCGCTAATCGCCACATCCTTTAGACTGCCGGTCAAGTTCAGGCTACCCAAAGCTACGGGCAGCGAAGGATTCGTCACATTGTAGGTACGGAACGTATTTGTCGTATCGCACACCACCACCGCCACGTTGTCACGCACCGCCACACCCCGTGCGATTCCGCCCGTAGCCGTGGTGCTCACCAGAATCGGCGCGGCGGGGTTCGTGACGTTAGCAATAGAAAGCCCGCTGCCGCCATCGGCAATATAGGCGAAGGTACCCGAAACAAACACGTCAACGGCTTCGCCCGGTGTATCCACCGTACCCACGATCACGGGGTTCAATGGGTTCGCGATGTTCATGATGACGAGCCCGTTGGTGCCATCGGCGATGTAGGCAAATGTGCCGACAATGCGGACATCGTTCGCGTTGCCGGCCGTATCGCGGGCGGCAACGATGATGGGCGTGGCGGGGTTCGAAACATTCACCACTTGCAGGCCGGTAGCGCCGGCGGCGACGTAGGCGTAGCCTCCTTGCACGTCGACATTATTCGCATAGCCGGGGATGGTGATCTGCGACAGCGCGGCGGGCTGAAAGGTACGGATAGTGCCGGGCACCACTACCGTTCGTCCTGCGGCCGACACAGTGACGTTGCAGCTACCGGTCTGCCCGGCAAAGACGCGCCCGTCCTGCGCGCCGAAGTTGCAGATGTTCAAGTCGCTTGACGCGTACTGCGTCCCGCGGCTACGCGCGGTGAGATCTAGTGTGGTGTTATTGGTGAGCGTGGCGATGACGTTCAGTTGCGTGAAAGCGATGGGGTTGAGCGTGTTGACGGTGAGCGTGAAGATTGTCGGAGTGACGTCGATGCGCGTGGTAACCGCGCCATAGTTAACGCTCGTCGCATCGCGCGGATTCGTGCGCGCGATGGTCGTCTCGAGGAAATCGCTGACGCCATCGCCGTCGGTATCGACCACGAGCGGATCGGAGGTGAAGCCATTGAGCCCGTTCACTTCCTCGCCATCGGAGAGTCCATCGCCATCGGTATCGCGATTCCGAATCTGCGTGCCATACTGCATCAACTCCTGCCGGTTGGTGAGCCCATCGTTATCCAGGTCAGCCAGGGCATCGGTCGGGTCGTTGGGGTTCAAGCCTTCACGGATTTCGACGTCATCGGGAATACCGTCATTGTCGGAGTCGCCGGTGAGGACGACCTGGAGGAAGAATAAGCCTTGCGTGCCTTCATTCGCGGCCTGAATGACAACGGCACCGGAGGCAACGGCCGTGACGAGTCCGTCGGGCGTAATGGTGGCGATCGCTCGGTTACTGATGGTGTAGGTAGTACCCGTGGAGGACGACGTCAGGTTGCGGTTGGGAGCACCGGTGTATGTGGCTGTGACGGTGAGTTGGGTGGTGCGCTGCTGAGGAGTGAGTTGGCTGAATGGGCTGGTGATCGTGATCGAGGTTGGGATGGGAGTCGTGGGGCCGAGGGTGATCCGAGGGATATCGACGGATTGGTTGGCGGATAGAGTGAAATACGCAGATTCGCCAGAACGGGTTAGGCCGTTTTCAGTACAAGTCGCGCGAGCGCGGACTCGACCAAAGTTAGATGGGACATTGGGAAGTATCCAGGTGCCATCCAGACGGGCCTGTACGGATCGATTTAGTATGGAGACAACACACTTATCATTCAACTGAGCCAACAGGTGCTGGCACACTAGCAGAGCGAGAAAGAACTGGCCTGGAAATAGCCTATTTGTCATCAAGATAAACCTCCACAACTTGGCGTTGGAGCCCTCCAATAAGGACCGCAGTCGACTCCGCGACGAGGAGCCCTTCAGTAGTGCGCTGGCTACACACTTGGCGAACTTTGTGCCACGCGTATGTTGACGCCTTTGATACGGGCGTGAACCGTCTAACTTCGCCATTGACTACTGTTGCGATGACGAGAGATCCTGCTGGGTTCGCATAGGCAACGCTAAATCCCTGACGAGATGCAGAAATCGATTTCGGGATCATGTCAAGACGAAACCCGGTTTCAATGCGAAGCACCCCTTTCGACGTTAAGGCTAAATCGAACAACGACAGCTCTAAATCAATCTTTCCTTGCGAAGCTCGCTCTCCCAGAATCGCGACTTGATCGTTGCTGATGGAAACCCTTGGTAAGCCAAGACCCGCGATCATTCTGGAGTGCATGAGATTGCCGCTTTTGGAATAGAGAGCCAAGGTCGTATTCAGGATTGAATTCTCCCCCGAAGATATCCCAACCGCCGCGACTGCGCTACTCGAAACACTCAGGTCTACAATAATCTCAATAGAACTTACTGGAACAGGCCATTCTCTTGTCAACTTCCCGTCGCCATCAATGCCTCGGAGCAACGGGCGGGAGCCCTCCCGACCTGAGAACAATAGTCCAGATTCAGCCATTGATCTTATCGAAGTTACATGGGGCCGTCGGTCCCCCTGCAGCGTGAGTATAGCCTTTGGAATAGAACCGCTGCCCTTGAGACGGATTATTTGATAGAGATCAGCATCGTTCTGGATAACGCAAAATATATCTTGCCCGTCCACCGTCAAAGAAAACAGATCTTTGGCGTTTGCTATCTCGACGCGAGAGACTTCGTTAAGAGTGGTTGAGGAATGAGACCACAGGTGCAGCCAGATAGAGGCAGACCCGGTCAATCGACCTTTCGGTCTATGACGGCATCCGAGTACCAAGCTGGATCTGGGAAGCTGAGCGATGGCAACGCAGTCAAGATCTTGTTCGGAAAGCGCGAGAGCTACGCCATGATTCGACTGGCCGAAGGTAGGAAGCACCAAGCCACCCATAGCAATACGCCCCATCTGTCGTCTTGTAAATGTCATTGGGGACATACCTGAGCTATTGACAACACTTACAATACTGCGTTTGTCTTGTAGCATACGGTCGTCCAGCTAGCGACGAATCTCCAAAGAAATCGAGGCCGAGCTTATATCTATCTGCCATATCTAGGCAGGCGGTTCGTTCTTCCAAATATAGTGCACATTCAGCGCTGCCTGGTGCACAAAGAATTGGGACCGGATAAGCGCGCTCGCATACTGCTACCATCGAGTTCAACATTGCCGTATCACACGTCGCCTTGTTGCTTTTACACGACTGGTAGCAGATGTCATGTTGATTGCATGGAAGCGAATCAACAGACCCATTGGCGGCAATCTCACCCTGGTTGCGGCCAAAGGCCGTACTCGTTCCTGTTAAGTTGACCGTCCCGCCCGTTGGGTCGTCTTTGTTGCCGCTTCTGGTAACAAAAGATGGCGCTGAACAACCGTCCACAAAGTGAAGTCTGTCGTTCTGCGAACGTTGAGGACACTTCGCCACGAGCTCATCGATATTGCTCTGCTGCTGGTTAAGCTTTCGGCCGTCGAAGCAACAACTCCCTGGTTCTTTAGGGTTACTGCCTTCAGCCACTGATTCCGTGGACCCGCCTCTACAAGTTCTACAGTCCTGATTCGGGATCTGGGTATTGTCCACAATACACGAGCCGCTGCCACATTTCTGGCATGTCGGACAAGTCCCCGCACTGCCGGTAGGACTCGGATTGCCCCCGCAGTGCCAACCCGCCTTGATGACTCCGACCCCGGGATCGGACGCAATCACCGACCCGTCAGTGGACACCGACCCGGTCCCGATCGCCACAAACGAAGCGAGGTCGTGATCGTAAGAGTACATCTCGGTCTTCTCGCGGGGTGCCAAGCCGTCGACGTTGGGGATGGTGATTTGGGCGGGCGGATTGAAAGCTGTGCCCACCGGCTGAATCGTCACTACGAACCTCGGCTGCTGACCGAAGCCGGGAACCATGGGGACTTTGTCCGGATTGACGGGCGTCACCGAAATACAGCCCGAGCGTGAGCCGCCCGGGAAAGTAGCAGAGCCGGGGGCAACGGTCAGGGAAAAGCCGGGCGAGGATGGCAAGGTGAGGGTGCCGCCCGTCGTAGCGGTGACGCAGAGCCGGTTCACCTGATCGAGGCGTGGAAGGTAGATCGGCGTGCCGACGGAGTTGTCGCGGCCGGCCACAGTAATCAGGTCGAACTCGATCGTGGGCCAAGCACCGCCGGGCAACGCGGTGCCGCCGTCCGCCATTAGCTTCATCGTGCCGACCGGCGCGTTCAGCATCCGGAAGTAGCCGCGCGCGTCGGTGGTGACCGGCGTCCCGATCTGCTGCGGCTGACCATTGGTAGCGCCTTGCGCAAGTTGGAAGAGCCGGATGGTGACATTCGAGATCGGCTGATTGCTATTGTCGAGGACGATGCCCGAGATGGTAGTGTTCTGCGTGGGCCCTGGGGTGAGAGCCGTGGCACTGAAGACGGCCGGCTGGCCGGGGTTGCCGGCGAAGGTGGCTTCGACGACATTGTTGCTCTGGCCTTCTTCGAGGCCCAAGGTAAGCGTGGCCATAGCGCGGCCATCGGAATCGGTGAGGGAGGTGAAGGCATTCAACCCTCCTAACGTCCCGCCGCCACTGCGAATCGCGAAGGTGACGGGGACCCCGCCAAGCCGGTTATTGCCGCCGTCGGTGACGATGGCGACAAAGGGGAATGGAAGCGCGCGCCCCGTGGCACCGGTCTGGTTGAGACCGGAATCTACGACAATCTTATTGGCCCCGCCCGCCGTGCCGGAAGCGGTGAAGATCGCGTTGCCGCCGAAGCCGGCCGAGAAAGCTTCCACCCGGTTGCTGCCCGCGCCGGAGCGGGACCCCAAGGCGAACGCCACTTGCGCCTGCCCCTGTCCGTTGGTATTTGCGACCACGGCCGGAAGGCTATTCACCAAGCCGTTGTTGTCGATCACCCGGAAGGTGACCGGAGAATTGGCGGCTGGTTGACCCGCGGCGTTGGTCAGTTGAACCACCAGCGGTGCCGGAACTGGGGAATTCACCGGAGCAGTCTGGTTGTTGCCGGAGAGCAGACGCAAGGCGGCGACTCCTGGCGTGGGGGCGTCGCGAAAGACCGTAATGATCTGGGCATAGGAATTCCCTGCCCGGTCTCGCCCTTCGGCGCGGATAGAATTCGGGCCCGCATTCAATGGCACGTTGGGCGCATTAAAGGTGCGATTGGAGACCAGTGCATTCACACCGTTCACGGTGACGGTAGCTTGTAATGGGTTTACTGTGCCCACGACAATATCGTTCACAATGCCGCTGACGTTGATATTGGGGTCGGTCGTCCGGGAAAGGTCCAGCGGCGCGGCAATGGTGACGCGGGGGGGCGTGGTGTCTAGCACCACCTGAACGCTGTCGCTACTGGATGCGCCACCGGTACCGATCGCTACGGCCGTCAGGGTATTCGTACCCTCAATCAGCGGCACGGAGGCGGTGAAACTCGTGCCACTCTTGGCAGCAGGGATGCCATTCACTGTCACATTCAAGGAGGGATCGCCAATTTGGCCGGTGACAATTACCGGCGCGAGGCTCAAATAGGCATCGCGGGCGGGCGTGAGAATGCGCACCGAGGTGGCAGTACCAGAAACGATCAGTTCGAGCACGCCGGAAAGGGTGCGGCGAATACTGCCTCGAATGCCGGCGGAGACGCGCAGCCGGACTACGCCAGGGTTGGCCTCGAGAATTGAGAAACGCCCAGAGTAGAGCGCATCGCCGGCGGTGACATCGCCATTCGAGCCGTCGTCCCGCAGATTGCCGAACGTGCCGGTGACAGCGCTCGCGCCGTCAAGCCGTTGGAGCAGCACGGAGTCGGGCAGTACATTGGGGTCGGTGACGCGAGCCGTCACCAGCACCGAAGCGCCCAAGCCGGCGGTAAGCACGTTGGGTTGTGCCGCGAAATCAGTAATTTGGGCGAATAGGGAGCTTCCGGCAATCGCGGCCAAGCATAGGAATTTTAGAGCTCGCATGAGTCCCCTCTCTTAGCAGAAGAAGAATATTTCGCCCGCCCGCGCAGCACCGCGAGTGCGGCGGCACCGCCCAGCAGAAGGAAGAAAGTGCTCGGCTCGGGAACCGCGCCCACATTGCCATCCACGGTTTCGAACTGCAAATCGTCCAAAGTGAAGTCAGCGTTCGGGGCCAGGATGTCAAGGTGAGTCGCGTTCGCCAGCACGGCGGCGGTTAGCAACTCGTTGGGAACACTACCCGGATCGCCCGAAAGAGCCAAATTTGCACTGAAGCCCGAAAGAATGCTGGTGAGAAGAGTATTGCCCGCGTCGTAAAAATTCAGAGTTAGTGGGCCGCCGTAAGTAAAGAAACCCCGAAAGAATGTAATCGGTGTAATAAACGACACCGTCGTCGTACCCGACTCATTCACAAATACGGACGCAAGAGAATTCGGGGGAAACTCCGCCTCGTTGAGACTGCCGCCGAAGGCCCCTGAAAGTAGGATGATCCCGGTCGAAAACGTTACTCCTTGAGCAGCGTAAAAATTTCCGACGGGACTTGAATCGGCGAGCCCTTCGAAGTCGACCGTGATCGTGGCGGCTGGAGCGGACACAGCGGCCAGCAATAATAGGACCGACCAGTTAGTCAGGTTCAACCTCATTCGTTACCAGCCCTCCGTAGATCATAATCGTAGACCAGTTCTCCCCAATTTACAACAATGGTATGGAAATTATTTTATTTGCCATTTTTTGTCCCAGAAGTGGTGCGAATTTTCGCTATTCACTAGATGAGGAGCGAGTAACGTTGCGGCCTACGGGAGTTATCGCCCACGCCGAATGTGGTAATTGGCCACGGGCGAGAGTACTAGACCTGGATTCCACGATCCACGGCAAGTTTGAGTGACGCGGGCCAAGCGGCCAGAGCTGGCAGCAGTCAACGACCAGAGGAAGACATGTCGAGAAAGACTACATATCAGCCCAGTTGGTGCCACGCATGAATAGGTTAGGAGCAAAGCCTCAATCCGGACGGGCAGGCGGGGGCAAGACAGCCGCGAAGGCCGTCAGGGAATCGAGGGAAACGACCGCATCCACATCGCTGTATCCTCGACCTCCTCGGCCAATACCCCGCCATCTTCCAGGAGGCCATCCAAGCTGTTAGCCAAGTTCGCGAAAGACTCAAAGGTCTCGA
>JAYVRS010000886.1:0-3868 GCA_043776185.1 Bryobacteraceae bacterium
CAGCAGCTCCGCCGCCAGCATATTCTTCGCCGTTTTGTCGCGCACATTGCCATAGCCCGTCTCGGTTACGGCATGCTCGGCCAGGGTTACGGCGTGCTCACGCGCCGCCGCCGCCATCGCTTCCACGATGGCATCGATCTGGTCTTGGGAGAGTTGGCGTAAACGCTGGGCGGCCTGCCAGGCGGCTTCCACCTTCGTCCGCACCTCTTGGATCGAAAGAAGGTCCTGATCCTGCAACATCAAGAATGAACCGCGCTACTTGTCGGCCTTTTTCGCCCCAGGCAACAGCTTCGCCACATCATCGTGCGGATTGGGGATCACGTGGACCGCCACCAGTTCGCCCACGCGCCGTGCCGCCGCCGCGCCCGCGTCCGTCGCCGCTTTCACCGCGCCCACGTCACCCCGCACGGTGACGGTGACGTAGCCCGCGCCGATAAACTCTTTGCCGGTCAACACGACATTCGCCGTCTTCACCATTGCGTCGGCTGCTTCGATAGCGCCAATGAGACCCTTGGTCTCGATCATGCCGAGTGCTTCCATGCTGACTAAGCTAGCACACGCCGCAGGTTGGAATCGTTACCATATGCAACCGATCCCCCCGGATGCCTTGGGTGCCGGATCCCTTGAATGCCGTATCTCTTGAATGGAGTGCCCGTGTCGCATACAATGACGAAGAGGCATTGGGCGGGGTTCCAACCACCGAGCAACTATGGATGAGGGCGTTTTCAGCTTTGACGAAACGGGCCAGTGCCCATTCGAACTGATGTCCAGGGAGAATGGCGCACGATTCTGGTACGCCCGCGACTTCATGGGGATGCTGGGTTATGCGACCTTCGAGTCGTTTGAAAAAGCAGTCCACAGGGCCATCAAGGCTTGTTCGTCGCTCGGCATTCCGCTGATCGGAGTCATCACGCCCGTCGAACGTGAGATCAACGGGAATTCACAGCGGGACTATAAGCTAACGCGGTTTGGCTGTTATCTGGTCGCGATTAATGGCGACGTCAAAAAACCGGAGGTTGCCGCCGCCCAGGCGTATTTTCTTACGCTGGCCGAAGCGTTTCGTCAGCATGTCCAGCACTCCGAGAATGTAGAGCGGTTGTTGGTGCGATCTGACGTCTCAGAGAGAGAACACACCCTGAGCGGAATCGTTAAGCGCTCCGGCATCGATAACTACGCTTTTTTCCAAAACGCCGGATATCGAGGACTCTACGATATGGACCTCTACCGCTTGCGAGCGTTGAAAGGTATTCCGTCAGGTAGAAGTCCGCTAGACTTCATGGGCAAACAGGAACTGGCCGCCAACCTGTTTCGGCTTACGGAAACCGAAGCTAAAATCAGTAACGAGAACGTGAAGGGCCAGCGAAATCTGGAGCAAGCCGCTGAATCTGTCGGACGAACGGTCCGCGACACCATGATCCGTACCAGTGGAACGCGCCCCGAATACCTTATGTCCGCGACCGACATCAAGCAGGTACAGAGCGGCCTCAAGAAAACCCACAGAGAGTTTACGAAAATCGACGGCAAGAGCCGGAAGACTCTGCCAGCGCCGGCCAAGCCCTAGTTCTGATGACAGATTGGTTTCCGTTGTGGTTAAGCTTGCGGGTGGCCGCCATCTCCACGCTATTCGCGCTGCTGGTGGGCCTGTGGTGCGCCTATTGGCTCGCGAATCGCGAGTTCCGGGGCAAGGAATTACTCGATTCGCTCATCACCTTGCCACTAGTTTTGCCGCCTACCGTGCTCGGCTACTATCTGCTGATCGTGCTCGGGCGAGAGAGCGGCCTCGGCCGTCTCTACGAATCCGTCACCGGCGGGCCGCTGGTCTTCACGTGGAAAGCCGCGGTCGTCGCCGCCTTCGTCCACTCCGCCCCTTTGCTGATCAAGTCCTCGCGCGCCGCCCTCGAAAGTGTCGATAGCACTTACGAATGGGCCGCCCGCAACCTCGGCGCCCCCGAATGGCAGGTCTTCTGGCGAGTCACTTTGCCCCTCGCCCGCCGGCCCATCGCTGCCGCCGCCGCCCTAGCCTTCGCCCGGGCCATGGGCGACTTCGGTGTCACCATCATGATCGCCGGCAACATTCCTGGGCGCACACAAACCATGGCTACCGCCATCTACGACGCTGTCGAAAGCGGACAAGGAGCCCTCGCCCGCACCCTGGTTCTCGTCGTCTCGCTCACCGCGGTCGTCATTCTCACCCTCGCGAACCGGCTCAACTCCAAGGCCGCATGATCGAAGCCACTCTCAAGAAGAGCTTCCGCGGCCAATCCGAGTCAGCACCCTTCGCGCTCAACGTCCACCTCGAAGCGGGCAACGGCATCACCGTCTTGTTTGGCCCTTCCGGCGCCGGCAAGACGCTGACCCTCGATCTCATCGCCGGGTTCACTCCCGCCGACGAAGGTCGCATCGTGCTCGATGAGGAAGTGCTCTTCGATAGCCAGGGTCGCATCAACCTGCCGGCCCGTTCCCGCCGCACCGGCTACGTCTTTCAGAATTACGCCCTGTTCCCCCACATGACCTTGCGGCAGAACCTCGATTTCGCCGCCCAGCAACGCCCCGGCTCACTGCCAGTCAGCGACTTACTCGATCGCTTTCGCCTCACCCAAGTGGCCGGCCGCTATCCGCCACAGCTTTCCGGCGGCCAAAAGCAGCGCGGCTCTATCGCCCGCGCCCTGGTGGGCCAACCCCGCCTCCTGCTGCTCGATGAGCCGACGCGTGGCCTGGACGCGCCGCTGCGGCAGGAACTCTATAGCGTCTTATCGGAGGTGCGCACCCCGGTCCTGCTGGTCACCCACGATCTCGACGAGTGCTACGCCTTAGCCAACCGCATGCTCGTGATGCGCGAAGGCCGCGTGGCCCAAAGCGGCACTCCCCGCCAGATCGCCGATGCACCCGCCACAGCCCAAGTCGCCCGTCTGCTGGGCACTTACAACGTCCTCCCGGTCGAGATCCTCGCGGCGAGCCATGTCCGCTGGGGAGCCTTTGACCTCGCCGTGCCCTGCAACCCCGAGCATCATCGTCCCGGCCGTCACGCCTGGCTCGCCATCGAATACCGCCACCTTCGCGCCCGCCCCCTTGATGGTCCATTAGGCCCCAACGAAATCGCCGCCACCCTCCAACACGTCTACGAGCGCCACCACGGCGTCCGCGTCGAGTTCTCCGGCGGCCTGCTGGTCGAGCGGCCCGACATCGATCGCCTAGTCCAGCAATGGGCCATCGAGTTCCCGGCCCACCATATCCAACTGCTGCACTAGTGCTCTGACCGCTTATTTTATAACTTCTCTCTTAAGCCCACGGCGTCAGCCGTGGGGCACGAACGGCCTTTAAATGTTCCCCCACAGCTTGACGCTGTGGGCTAGTTGGACGAGTGAATGATCCACTCGAAAACAAGTTATGAATCACACGGTCAAAGCCCGAATCTCCCCGCGTTAGAGCGACACCGCGTTCCTCGCCACATAGTCATCCACCAGACTCTCATCGCGCGAGACGTAGTGAAAGAGCTCCGCGTAGCGCAGGCCGTGCGGCTTGGCGCGGGTGCGGTCGCGAGAGAGGGCAAAGTACTTCGTATACTGCCGGTTCGCCGTCTCGTCGTCGTTGCCCAGCAGGGGCAAACGCTTCCCTTGGCTGGCGAGCTTCGCTCGTAATCTGGCCCCCAGGTTTCCCGCCGGACCTTGAGTAACGTTGGCCAAATTGGCGTGCACTTTCGCGTCGATGTAATTACTAATATCCACCGCCCGGTTCACTAACTGGGGGCCGCGCGAAAAGTAGTAAGCATCCTGGGGTCCATGGGCCGTCAGTCCCGCGCGGAAATGCTCCGGGTAGTCCCAAGGGCTCGACGCCATCCAGAACGCCGATTCCACCGCGCGCGCCGTCA
>JAYVRS010000887.1:0-3864 GCA_043776185.1 Bryobacteraceae bacterium
GGAAATGGTGAAGCCAGTCGGGGCGGAAACCAGCTCGTACTTCAGCGTTCCGCCGTCGCTATCTGTCGCGTCGATCTTATAGGTAAAGGGGGCACCGAACGCACCGACCGGCGGAACGCCACTGGTAACCTTGGGCGGATTATTGCCGGTTCCGAGACCCGCGGGAAGGTCGAAAGCCGCCAGATAAAAGCCGTTGCGCAACAACACGCCCGCGCTGTATTTTCCATCCGTCCCCTTCGCGGAAGCCCCCATGCCGTGGCGGGCAAACACCTGCCACAGGCCCACGCGATTCGCCCCGTTGTTGGCGGCTTGGTCGGCCGCCAGAATCGCATCGCGCGCGTCGATCATGCTGGGGTTGCAAGGCGTCAGCTTCAAACCGTTCACCACCAGGCGGTCCATCAAAGCGGTCCCCAGCCTTCGCCGCGCGTCCAGCAGCGTCGCGGCCCAAATCTCGCCATCCTGATGGACCTGGTAGCCTTCGTTCCCGATATCCTCATAGGTGAGCGTGTAGGTGGCGTAGTCCTGCCGACGCAGACCCTTCGGTTCCTGGGTAGCGTAGCCTGCCATGATCGTCGTGTTGTAATAGCTGGCCGCGAAGTAATCCGACCAGCCTTCTCCCATCGCCCGCGATTGCATTCCGGCCAGGCAACTGGTCGACGACGGCCCACCCACCAGCCGGGTGCTGACGCCATGCCCATACTCATGCACCACAATGGTGCCGTCAAAGGCGGCGTCCCGATCGTCGGTTAGGGTGAAGGTGGAATTGGTGAAGATGCCGACCCGCATCACGCCGGGGATGCCATCGGGCAAAGGGACGAAGCTGGCATTGTTAAATTCCGCTCCACTCTGGGCATGCACGATCACGGCGTCATTCTCGGCACCACCGCGTCCGAAGTTGCTGGTTTGAAAATTGCCGGCCGCCTCGGTGAACCCTAGTGCGTAATAGAAGTCGTGCGCGGCGTTGGTGAGGTAGAAGAGATTGGTGACCGAGGCGGCTTTGAAGGTGCGTGGATCCTGCAGAGTGTCGGGGGCGGGGAAGTCGAACACTTGCGAGTTCGACATGGCTCGACCGCTCTGTATGTCCACAACGTTCGTCGTATCAGGACGCCCATCGCCATTCGTATCGAGGAAGACGTCCGCGTTGTTCCCGGTGGTCACTACGCTCGCGGCCGCCAGCCAACTGTCGGGAAAGGCGACCAGTTCCCGCGGCCCCTTCAGCGGAGACTCCTTCCACACCCGCCCCTGGGCCGCGTGTTGCACCAGATTATGGCGCAGCAACAGACTGCCATCCGCCGCGTCCACCAGCATCTCGTAATAGTGCTGGGCATCCACTTCGAGAAAGATGCGGTACGCCAGACGGCCGACATTGGCCCGCATCGGGAACACCACCAATTCCGTAGCCACCTCCGGGCCGTTTTTCACCTGATAGAACGCCCGGGAAGCGCGTTGCACCGGCCTCGCCACGATGGCCCCCGCCGGCGCGATATCGTTCCAGCGATAGGCGGCTGCGATGGCCTGCGGTCCCGTCAACTTCGGGCGCGCGTCGATCGCCAGGTTGGGAAGTAAGCTGCCCGCATCCAAACGGATCAGTTCGTCCTGGCGATTCAATGACGCCTTCAGTGTTCCTTCGAACACCGGCAGTCCATTGATATGCTGCTGAAAATGGAGCACGGACAGGTCTGGGGATTCGTCCATCGAGAGCATCCGCAGGCGGTCGCGACTTTTGGGTAGGAAGGCGAAGCTGGTCGCCTCGGCACGTAGAAAATCGCGCACTATTTGCTCTTTGTTGCCACGCGATTGGCCGCTCGAAGTGGCTTTCAGCGGGGAGCTCAAAGCCATACCGGCCGCCGAAATCGATTTCGGCCGCCCGCCGGCACGGCGCGTGAAGCGGGCCTGAACTGCAGGCATCGATTCAAGTGTCTGGACAGTTTCCAAAGGCTCCGAAGCAGCTTGGACCGAGTCGCGGATGTCGAAGTCCACGTCGCCCAGATTGGCCTTTTGGCCGGCACCCACAGCGGGGCGCCCTCTCCCTGGTTCCTTCTGGCCAAGAACCGGGAGTATCGCTATTAAACACAAAAGAATAAAGCGAACATTACGGGAAAACAACAACGCCATACCCTGAGCGTACCTCACCTCATAGAACTTCTAGCCACCGGGAGGAAGGGGTCTATTGGCTCTGGGGCGAGGTTTTGATGCCCAATCCATTCATCATTGCTATGATGACCGTGGTGCCTGTCCGCCCGCGACCCCTGTTGGTCCCCGATATTGTCCCCACCACTTTCCGTCCCCCAGAGGGACCCGAGGATGCCATGAAAGATTTTCAGCGAAAGCTCATCAATGCCGGTATGACGGCGCTCTTGATCGTCCAGACCAGCCCGGCTCAATCGGGCGATGCGGCGCTGATCGCCAAAGCCCGCGGAATTCACGACCGCGTGATCAAGCTCGATACCCACAACGATATCGATCCCCTGAACTTCACGCCCGAGTGCAACTACAAGATGCGCCTCACCTCGCAGGTGAATCTGCCGAAGATGGTGGAAGGCGATATGGACGTGACCTTCATGATCGTCTATGTGGGCCAGGGTCCGTTGACGCCAGCCGGTTTTGACGACGCCTATCAGCAGGCCATTGCGAAGTTCGACGCCGTGCATCGCTTCGCCGAAAAGATCGCGCCCGACAACATCGGTTTGGCGCTGACGCCCGCCGACGTCCTCAAATTGCACAAGAAGAACCTGCGCATCGCCGTGATTGGCGTGGAGAACGGCTACCCCATCGGCAACGACATCAAGCGCGTGAAGGAGTTCTTTGATCGCGGCGCGCGGTACATGTCGCTGGCCCACAATGGCAATAGCCAACTCGCCGATTCGAACACGGGCGAGGCGCAGGGCTACCTTTATAACAACGGCCTGTCGCCGCTGGGCAAAGAAGTGATCGCTGAGATGAATCGGCTGGGCATGATGATCGATTTGTCGCATCCCTCGAAGGGCGCCAACTTGGAGGCCATTCGGATATCGCAAGCGCCGGTGATTGCCTCGCATTCTGGCGTACGCAAGCTCGCCGACGTCAGCCGAAATATGGACGACGAGCAGTTGCTGGCTTTGAAGAAAAACGGCGGAGTCATTCAGATGGTGGGTTTTGCGGGCTATGTCAAAGCCGAGCCCAAAGAGCGCGCGGCGGCCCTCACTCAGTTGCGTGCGGACCTCTTCCCGGCAGGCTTCGGCGGCGGTCCCCGTGGAGTGCGGGGCGGCGCGTCCCGGCCATGTCCCGTAGAGAGTGAGCACCAGGAGGGCCCGGGTGCTGCTACCGGCCGCGGGCGTGCCGGAGCCGGCTTTCTCGCCCTGCTGCCGCCGGACAAGCGCGCGGCCTACGAAAAGGGCATGGCGGAGATCGACGCCAAGTTCCCGGCGGGAGCCCGAGCCAATGTGAAGGACTTCGTTGACCACATCGACTACGCGGTAAAGCTGATCGGCATCAACCACGTCGGCCTCTCCTCTGACTTCGACGGCGGCGGCGGCATTGACGGCTGGAATAGCGCGGCGGAGGCCTTTAACGTGACGCTCGAACTGGTGCGGCGCGGCTACACCGAAGAGCAGATCGGCAAGATGTGGAGCGGCAATCTGCTCCGCGTGTGGGGAGAGATCGAAAAGGTAGCGCAAAAGTTGGCGAAAAAGTAGCGCCTGAAACGGACGATCAGCCGCGCACGAAGTAAGCGGTTGCTGCGGAAGGCCGCAACCTGGGCCGCTTACTAGCCCACAGCGTCAGCTGTGGGATCTGGACTTTGGCCATTCCAGAGGTCAGCCATTGGCATAACAAGCGGCAGCAGTAAGGGAGAAGGAGCATTTCTGGGGCTTCGTGTGGGAGGTG
>JAYVRS010000888.1:0-3849 GCA_043776185.1 Bryobacteraceae bacterium
GATGCACTCGGTGACGGGATGTTCCACCTGCAAGCGGGTGTTCATTTCCAAAAAGTAAAAGCTCTGGTCTTTGCCGACCACAAACTCCACCGTACCGGCGCTCTGGTAGTTCACCGCTTTGGCCAGTTGCACCGCCTGCTCACCCATGGCTTTGCGCGTGGCGTCCGTGATGAAAGGCGACGGCGCTTCCTCAATCACCTTTTGGTGACGGCGCTGGATGGAGCATTCGCGCTCGCCCAGGTGAATGAGGTGGCCGTGCTCGTCGCCGAGTACCTGGATTTCAATGTGCCTCGGATTGAGCACCAGCTTCTCGATGTAGACCTCGCTCGATTTGAAGGAGCGCTCGGCCTCGCTGGCCGCGTCGCGCAAGGCGGCGGGCAGATCCTCGTGACGGTCGACGCGGCGCATGCCCTTGCCGCCGCCGCCGGCTGCGGCTTTGAGCAACACGGGATAGCCAATTTGGGCGGCGGCGCGTTGGGCCTCTTCGGGACTGGCGATGGCTTGTTTGGTGCCCGGCGCGAGCGGAACGCCGGCCTGTTCAGCTAAGCGGCGGGCAGCGGTTTTGGAGCCCAAAGCACGGATAGCTTCCGGGGTGGGGCCAATGAATTTGAGGCCCGCGTCACGGCAGGCTTGGGCGAATTCGGCGTTCTCGGAGAGAAAGCCGTAGCCGGGATGAATCGCTTCGGCGCCGTGCGCGCGGGCAGCGGCCAGGATCTTGTCGATGCGCAGGTAGCTTTCGCTGGAAGGCGAGGGGCCCAGATAAGCAGCCTCATCGGCGTGGCGGACATGGAGGGCGGTGCGGTCGGCGTCCGAATAGACGGCGACGCTGCGGATGTCCATCTCGCGCAGGCCGCGCATGATGCGGACAGCGATCTCGCCGCGATTGGCCACCAATACTTTTCGGAACATGAATACCGAATTTTAGCATTCGCCCGTGGCAGACAACCGTTTATGAGACCATAACGGAAGAGTCGCTATGCCCGCCAGCCAAACTGTCCCCAAGAGTAATCCGACGGCCAAGGACGCCCTGAAAGTACAGGGAGTTCGCCTCACTCGGCAACGCCAGATTTTACTGGATATTCTTAATTCGTCGGCCACGCATCTGGATGCCGAAAACCTTTACCTATTGGCCCGCGTCAAGGACCCGAAGCTCAACCGGGTGACCGTTTACCGCACCCTGAAGATGCTGAAGAAGGGCGGTCTGGTGGACGAATTAGACCTGATGCATTACGGCGGCGATCAGCATTATTACGAGTCGAAGATGAAGCCTGAACACGCGCACATTATTTGCATGCGTTGTGGCAAGGTGGAGGAGTTTTTTGGCGAGCCGCTGCAGAAACTGCGGGAGCAGGTGGAACAGGATTTTGGTTTTCAGATCTTGATTGCCCGTACCGAAGTGGGTGGCTATTGCGCCTTGTGCCGGGCTTTGCGGGCTCGAGAGACGCCAGGCGAAGAAGGCTAGGGGTTGTCGGCAGAGCCCCATCTGCTGGTTGAGCCTCCGTCTGGAGCGCGTAGCCGTCAGCCCATTGACCAATTGCCGTTTGAGATTGGGCGGCAGCCGGAGAACCAATTGGTGGTTCGCGACAATCGCATCTCGCGCCGGCATGCCCGGATCTCCCTAGTGGACGGCCAATACACGCTGGAAGACTTGGATTCACGTTCGGGCGTCTTTCTGAATGGGACCAAGCTGACGGCCCCGAGCCGATTGGCTTCCGGCGATCAGATTGATTTTGGCGTGGACGACGGCTACCGGCTTACTTTTGCGTTCGACAGTGAAGTGATTTCGCGGCTGATGGGCAGCTTTGGAGAGCAGGCGCCGGTGGCTCCCGGAGCTGAGAATCTGGCCAAGCTTCGGAGTCTGGTGGAGGTGGCGCGAGCGCTACAGACGTCGCTTTCGACGGACGATGTGCTGGCGGCGGTGGTGGATGCGGCGCTGACGATCACGTCGACTGAGCGAGGCTTTCTGTTGTTGCGCCAAGGCGATGACCTGTCGATTCGCGTGGCTCGAGACTGCGCCCGGAGCGCGCTGCCGGTAGAGGATTTGCGCGTGCCCACGAAGCTGATTCATCGCGCGTTGGCCAGCCGTCGTGACATGCTCACGATGAACTTTGACCCTTACTCCGGGGCCGACCCGAGCATGACGGTAGCGCAGTTGGAACTGCGCAGCGTGGTCTGCGTGCCGCTGGTGCGTCTGCGGTCGGGGGCACCGCCGGAGGCGCCTGACGCGACCCAGGTGCTCCATACCGATCAGGATACGGTGGGCGTCCTTTATCTCGATAGCCGGGCCGTGGCGGCGGATTTGTCCGCTGGCAATCGCGAGTTACTCCAGACGTTGGCTCTGGAAGCGTCGACCATTCTCGAGAACGCCCGGTTGCTGGAAGATGAACGCAACCGGGTAAAGCTCGACGAGGAGATGGGTATTGCGCGCAGCATTCAGCAGAGCTTACTACCGCGCATTCTGCCGACCGATTCCTGGTTCTCGGTTTGCGGCTCGAGTTTGCCGGCGGCGCAGGTGGGTGGCGACTATTTCGATGTGCGTCCAGCGGACGAGGGCGGCTGGTCAATTGTGGTGGCGGACGTGTCGGGGAAGGGCGTTAGTTCGGCTTTGATGGCTTCGCTGCTGCAGGGTGCGTTTATGGCGGCGCATCACCGGCCCGAGCGAATGGTGGACCATCTGGTGCGGGTGAATCACTTTCTATTGGAGCGCATGGAGGGCGAAAAATACGCCACGGTCTTTTATGCGATTCTGCAGGCGGATGGCGTTTTGCACTATGCCAATACGGGCATTTGTCCGCCGGTTTTGGTACGGCAGAACGGGCAGATCGAGCGGTTGGAGTCGAACGGCATGCCGCTGGGCCTGTTTGAGGAAGCGACTTACGAGTTAGGGAAATTGCGGATGGAGAAGGGCGACGTAATTGTCGCCTTTAGCGATGGCGTCGAGGATTCGACGAATGCGGCCGGAGAAAACTTCGGCAAAGCGCGCGTGCGTAAAGCGTTAGCGCTGGGCGGCACACCGAACCAGTTACACGTGCGTCTGCGAGATGCGGCTATCCTATTTGCGGGTTCGGCACCGCAGGCCGACGATGTGACGGTGGTGGCTTTTGGGTACCGGCCGAACGGGTAAGTTACACCAGAATGCGGTTCACCACTTCGCCGTGGACGTCGGTGAGGCGGAAGTGGCGGCCCTGGTATTTGTAAGTGAGGCGTTTGTGGTCGACGCCTAAGCAATGCAGGATGGTGGCTTGTAAGTCATGGACGTGAACTGGGTCCTTGGTGATGTTGTAAGAAAAGTCGTCGGTTTCGCCGATGACTTGGCCGCCTTTGATGCCGCCGCCGGAGAGCCACATGGTGAAGTTGCGGGGGTGATGGTCGCGGCCGTAATTGGTGTCAGTGAGTTTTCCTTGTGAGTAGACCGTGCGCCCGAATTCGCCGCCCCAGACGATGAGGGTGTCGTCGAGTAAGCCGCGCTGCTTCAGGTCAGTTACTAGAGCGGCACTGGCTTGGTCGGTGCCGCGGCATTGCAACGTGAGGTCGCGGGGCAGGTCGCCGTGCTGGTCCCAACCGCGGTGATAGAGCTGGACGAAGCGCACGTTGCGTTCGAGTAAGCGGCGGGCGAGTAAGCAGTTGGCGGCGTAAGTGCCGGCCTTGCGGGCATTGGCCCCGTAAAGATCGAAGGTGCTTTCCGGTTCCTTGGAGACGTCCATCAAGTCAGGCACCGAGGTCTGCATGCGGTAGGCCATTTCATATTGGGCGATGCGGGTGTCGATTTCGGGGTCCGCGTAAGACTGGCGCTTGATGTGGTTGATTTTGGCGACGGCGTCGAGCATTTGGCGGCGGGTGTTTTTGTCG
>JAYVRS010000889.1:0-13652 GCA_043776185.1 Bryobacteraceae bacterium
GCCATCGCCCAAGGTGAAAGCGAACTCCGCAAATCCCTACCCAGCGCCGACGCCAAAGCTCACTTAGCCAACGGCATCGCTAAGTCCGAAGCCGTGCTAAAACTCTACCTTCGCTACGACGCCCAACTCCACCGCCATTATCGTGACTGCCTCAAAGATCTCTGCGACTTACAAGCCCAACGTCTCACTCCCGACGACTCACTAAACGAACCCAAATCACCCGTCGCCAAAGTCGAAACCCCAGTCGAAGTAACCGCTCAAGCGCCGGAACCAGACGAACCTCACCTCACCCCCGAACAAGCCAGCGTAGCTTACATGCAATCCGAAATCAAGCGCTTCGAGGACTACCAAGCCCAAGTCTTCCGCGACTCATTTTCCCAATCCCGACCCGAGTAAGTGGCAAAATAACCCAAGGCCATCCCGCAATGGCCAGGCCACGCCCAGACGGATCTCGACTGCCGATCCGATGCGGCTTACACCGTCGAAGCGTCGGTCTCCAGGTAGGCGGTGAGCGGGCCCACGAAGGGAGTGAGGCCTTTGTAGGCGAGTATTTCGGGCGGTGCGGTGCGCAGCGTAATGGCTAGGGCGTGGCGCTCGAGGGCGCTTAAGGTGTGAATGGGGGCGACGGAGGTCTTGACGGTGAAGAGGATGCCGCTGGGTAAGCGGGAGAGGGTTTGCCGTTCGAGGCGAAAGTAACAGCGGTGGCCGGCGTTGGTGACAGTGATGTCTTGCTTCGAAGCTTCGAAGGTGGCGTTGATGTGGGGTGACAGGTCGAGCCGGTCAGTGACTTTGACGGCCCAGTTGACGCGCCAGATGGGGCGGGCGGGCTTCAGTTTGTCGAAGAGCTTCAAGGTGGCCTCGCCGACCCGTTGTGCGAAGCCGGGTACCGGGGCGTGGACTTCGAAGAGCGGGCGGCCGAGTTTGTCGGCCAGGCACCAATCGTTGGGGAAGCAGAGCTGTCCGGCGACCAGGGGCCAGCCGGGCTGATCGCTCAGCAGGAGCAGGTCTTCGGCGACTTGGCGGCCTAGCCAGTCGAGCGCGTTTTCGGGCGGCGGATCGGCGAAACCCAGTGCCGCGGCGGCTTCCTGCTGGAGCGGTTCGGTGCCGGGGAGAGCTTGGAAGTGGAAGCTGGGATGGGTGTCCAGCAGCTGCTTCTTCAGGGCGATTTGGTCGGCGTCGAATTCGAGGCGGGGTTCAGTAAGCAGCGGACGGACGCCGAGCGACATGGCATAGGGGGCCCCGTCCAAGGGAAAATAGCGCATCGTTTAGAACTTGGGTAAGCGGCGGATGATGGTGGCAGTGTTGACGCCGCCGGGCATATCGATGGAGTGAACCACCAAGCCTTCGCGGTTGACGGAGCCGATATAGCGGGCGTTCTTGCGGTCGCTGCCCATCAGGATGATGGTGAGTTGGCGTTCGGCATAGGTGAGGCCGCGAAACTGAAGTTCGCCTTGGTCGGAGCGCCAGCGGTCCTGCTGGGGAGGGCCAAGTTTGCGGACGACGGCGAAATAATCATCTTGGGGGGAGAAGCCGAGGTCGCTTTGAAGGACGCTGTGGAACTCCACTTGTTCGCCCGAAGTGCGGCCGCGGTAGAAGGCGATGACGAGGGCCAGTCCACCGACGGCGACGAGGAGGCTGATGAGAATCATGCGGCCGATGCGGGATTCGGCGGTGGAGGCCATGCGCAGGTTGACGGGGCCAGGGAGGGCGGCGGGCTCCGGTTGCGCGGCCTGGGGCACGGTGGAGAGCGGGGGCATAGAGAGTACCCGTTTCTCGTGGGGCCAGACGCCGCCGGCTTTGTGTTCAAGCTCTTTTTTGAGGCCGACGATCATGACGGGCTCGTCGACGCGGGAGAGGTCGCCGATGTAGCGGCGGGGGACCCAAAGGGAGTGTTCACTCTTGGTATTGTGGACGAGGATTTCGCTCCAGGTGGCTTGTTGGGCGCGCCATTCGTTGTGTTCGATACCGAGGATGGGGGGATAGAACGAAAACGGCCGGTCTCCGGTTTCGTCAAAAGGCGGCGGTAGTGTGGGCAGTGGCGCTTCGCTCATGGACGGACAGCTTCATACTAGCAGGCGGCCTGAAAACGCCGGGGTTACTGGGGGAGCTTGGCCGTTTGGTGGGCCACTAACTGCCAGCGGCCATCGCGTTTGAGCCAGGTTTGCATTAGCATGAGCCGATCGTCGAACTTGCCGTTTTGAT
Organism: Bryobacteraceae bacterium; assembly: GCA_043776185.1. GTDB lineage: Bacteria > Acidobacteriota > Terriglobia > Bryobacterales > Bryobacteraceae > JALHNI01. Next base: position 2,203 of record JAYVRS010000889.1, read on the forward strand.
TGGTGCCCCACATGTGCATTTTGGCGTGGACGAGGGCGGTGTCGCCGATGAACTGGGTTTTGATGATCTCCTGCTCCACGCCGGCGTACTTCTGTTTGCCGGAAGTTACTTTGCCGATGTAGCTGGCTTTGGTATCGGTGATGCCGGTGGAATGGCCGTAGATGAGCTGGATGTGCAGCAGCTTTTCCAAGGCGGGGCCATCGGCCTTTTGAATGGCCGCCATCCATTGCTTTTCCATCTGGAGAATGGCTTGGCTGTCGTCGGCATTGAAAGCGGTGAAAAGAAGAACGAGCGTAAGCATGCGGTTCCTACGATATCAGGTAGATTGGCCCAAGCGGATGACGACGAAGACGCCGGCCAAGACGAGGGCGGTGCCGGTGAACAGCCCTGGGGCGAGCGTCTCATGAAACATCAGCGAACTGAGAGCGATGCCGCAGAGCGGGACGATGAAGGAGAACATGGAGAGCGTGCCGGCGGCGTGCTTCTTTAAGAGTTCGGCCCAGATGATGAAGCAGATGCCCGCGACGATGACGCCTTGATAGAGGATGGCGCAGATGGCTTCGGTGGTGAGCGGCTTGAGGAGCATGGGCTCGCTGACGGAGGCGATCAGGAGGAACAGCGGCACGGAGATCACCATCTGCCAGAGGATGGAGCGGGCCGGATCGACGCGTTGCACGAGCCAACGCATATAGACTTGGCGTACGCCGAGCAAGCAGGCGGAGATGACCATCAGGAGGTTGCCGAGGAGCGGATGGGGGGCGAGGCCCGCATCTGGTCGGCCCAAGGCCAGGACGGCGACGCCGCCGAGGGCGAGGGCGAGGCCCAAGGCACGGATGCCGGTGATGGGCGCTTCATGGACGGCAAAGCGGTGGCCAAAATGTCCCGCGAGGTTGGCGAAGATGGGGTAAGAGTTGAGGATGACGACGCCGTAGGCGGGCGAGGTGAGAGCCGAGGCCGTGTTCATGAGGGCAATCTGCACGGTGAAAAGTGCACCCAGCGCGAACAGCGGCAAAATCTCCTGACGGGTGGGAATGACGCGGACCCCGCGCCAGAGCGACCACCCGGTGACGAAGGTGACACCGACGGACATGCGCCAAAAGGCGCTCCACAGGGGAGGGACGGAATCGACGCCGGCGCGAATGGAGACCACGTTGCCGCCCCAGAGGATGGAGACGAGGACGGCAATGACGGCGGTGGAGAGGCCGATGGGGAGGGGTCTGGAGGGCATCTAGCCTTTGGCCAGATCCGCGGAAAAGCGCTGAATTTTGGCGATGGCCTCGGCGATTTGGTTCATCTCGGCGCGGTCGCCCAGCAGCATGGTCTGGGTGAACCAGACGGCCTCGGTACAGAGCTGGTCGTTGACGGGGCATTGGTTCTGGAGGAACCAGGCTTGGAGTCGCTTTTCGCCGTAGATGCGTTGGTAGCCCTTAGACATGAGCGTGTTCCGCAGCAGGGGTTCGCGGTTGAGGGGCGAATAGCCGCCCGAGCAAGGGATGCCTTCGGCCTTTAGAGCGGTGAGGAAACGATCGCGCGAGAGGCCGGCGAAGTGGGCGGGGTCGTAGCGAAACATGTACAGGTGAAAGGCGTTGCGGGTGCAGTGGGCGTAGCTTTTGGCGGGCGCGATGCCGGGAATCTGCTCAAGCATTTTGGTGAGCGCGGCGGCATTTGATTCCCGGGTCTTCGATTGCTGATCGAGGCGGCTCATTTGCGCGAGGAGGAGGGCGGCCTGAAATTCGGTGAGGCGCAGGTTGAGTCCGCGGGAGAGATAGCTGAAGTCGGAGCCGGCGGTGTTGCGGCGGCGGCTGTTGTTGTGGAAGGCGTAGCACTGGTCAATCAGCGGCACGTCGTTCGAGATGATGGCGCCGCCCTCGCCGCTGTTCAAGTTCTTGGAGGCTTGAAAGCTAAAGCAGCCGACGCGGCCAAAGGAGCCGACTTTGCGCCCGCGCCACTCGGCGAGATGGGCTTGTGCCGCGTCCTCAATGACAGGCCGCTGGTGCTTTTCGGCGATGGCCAGAATGGTGTCGAGGTCGGCGGCGTTACCTCCCAGATGGACGGGCATGATGGCGGCAGTTTGCGGCGTGATGGCCGCCTCAATCTTGCTGGCATCGATCTGGAAAGTGTCCCGATCGGTATCGACGAAGACCGGCAGGGCGAAGTTCTGGAGGATGGCGTTGATGGTGGCGACGAACGTGTAGGGCGGGACGATCACTTCGTCGCCGGGCCCAATGCCGAGCGCGCCGACGGCGATCAGCAGCGCACTGGTGCCGTTGGCCGTGGCCAGACACGCCTGGCTGCCGGTGGTTTTGGCGTAGGCCTGTTCAAACCGGCCGACGGTTTTGCCGGTGCCGCGTCCCCATTGGCCGCTGTGGAGCACTTCGCTGAGCGCTTGCGACTCGAGGCCATCCTGCACGGGCCAGGAGGGGAATTTTGCGGTGCGGACAGGGGAGCCGCCCAGCAGGGCAGGCCGGGTGGCGGAGGGCGTTGCCGACTGGGCGGCGGCGGCGGGAGCCAGCAAGCTGCCGCTTATAAAGTTGCGTCGTTCCACGGTTCCCCTAGTGTAATGCTTGGGAGCGTTTGGGAATAAAGCTAGGCTGGGTATGGATGTACTTCGCGATGCATTATCTACTTGCCTTATGTTGCCTGCTGCCGCTGGGTGCCCAACCGGCGACGCCCGTGTTGGTGGAGTTGTTCACCTCCGAAGGTTGTTCCAGTTGCCCGCCCGCCGATGCGCTATTGGCGCGAATCGAAAAGGAGCAGCCGGTGCCCGGAGCGGTGGCGATCGTGCTGAGCCAGCATGTGGACTACTGGGATCAGCTGGGTTGGCGCGACCCATTCTCCCAGGCCCAGTTCACGCGACGCCAAAGCGTCTATGCCGGGCGCTTCCAGGCGCAGGGCAACTACACGCCGCAGATGGTGGTGGACGGGAAAGTGGAGTTTGTGGGGAGCGATACGCGGCGGGCGCTGACGGCGATCGCCGACGCGGCCAAGAAGCCGAAGAGCGGCGTGCGGCTGACGTCGGTGGAAAGGAAGCCCGGACAGTGGACCGTACACGTTGAAACGGACGCCGTCCTCGCCGATGCGGAGGTGATGCTGGCGCTGGTGGAGCCCTCGGCAACCACCCAAGTGACGCGGGGCGAGAATGGCGGGCGAGCCTTGCCCCATGTCGCGATCGTGCGGAGTTTGACGGCGGCGGGGTCGGTGGGCAAGGGGAACGTTTACTCCAAGGACGTCTTGCTGAAGCCGATGTCGCCGAGCCAACGGGCCGTGGTCTTTGTGCAGGCTAAGAATCAGGGGCTGGTGCTGGGTGCGGCACTGATTCCTTAGGGTAAGATCGGAACATATGATCAAACGGGTTATTTTTACGATGGCACTGGCGCAGACTCTTTGCTTCGCCCAGAAAGCTGACTTTTCCGGCACTTGGACGCTGAACAAGGCCAAGTCGAATTTCGGATCGCTGCCGGAGCAGATGATTCCCGACGCAGCGACGCGGACGATTACTAGTAGCGAAGCGTCGATGAAGATGAGTGGCATGGACAAGTCGAGCCGGGGCGAGCGGGCACTGCAGCTGACGTTCAAGCTGGATGGATCGCCCAGCGTCAATTCGCAACGTGGCGCGGATGTGACGACGAATGCGGCGTGGGACGGCGAGGCGGTCGTCATGAAATCGAAAATCGATATCGGCGGCACGGCGGTCGATATGGAAGAGCGTTACTCGCTGAGTGCGGATCGCCAAGTGCTGTTCAACGACACGAAGGTGATGGGTACGCCAATTGGCGATGTGATTATCAAGTACGCCTATGATCGGGCGGCTGGTGCGTTGGCCAGTTCGGGCGCACCTTCGTTTTCCGGCACCTGGAAGATGAATGTGGCCAAGAGCACTTTCGGCGCATTGCCCGAAGAGTACCGCCCGACCGCGATCACGCGGGTGATCAAGCATAACGGCCCGACGCTGTTACTCGAGATCAGCCAGACCTCGGCCCAGGGCTCGGATAAGTCTTCTTACAAGCTGTCGCTCGATGGCTCGGAGAGCGTGAACGAGATACAAGGCGCGCCGGTGAAGAGCGTAGCCAAGCTGAATGGCGCGAACGTGGAAGTACTCACGAAGCGATCCATGGGCGATATGGCTCTGGAGTTTGCCGAAAAGAGCTCGCTCAATGCGGCGGGCGAGTTGATTGTCGACACGCAGGTGGGCGGCACGCCGCTGGGCGTCATCGTTACCCACTACGTCTTCGAGAAGCAATAGCTTTCCGGGGCACGGGCCCGCCCCTTCTCGCAGTGGTTTGTCATATGCTAAATCCTGATGCACTGCTTAGTTATTTTGATCGCGTTTTCGATGATCGCCGCGGCGGCTGACAAAGCCGAAAAAGTCTGGGTCTTTGACCGGCTGGACAAGATCGGCGGCCACGCCGTGAAGGTGGAGGGGCATCCCAAGGTGGTGAAGACGAAGATCGGCAAGGCAATTCAGTTCAATGGCGTGGACGATGCGCTGTTTCTGGACGTTCATCCTTTGGCGGGCGCCGAGCAGTTTACCTGGGAAGTCATCTTTATGCCGGATGCCGATGGCAAGAAAGAACAGCGATTCTTTCATTTTCAGGAGGACGGTTCCACCAATCGGCTGTTGTTTGAAACGCGCGTGGAGCGCGGGCAATGGTGGCTGGATAGCTTCGCCCAATCGAGCTCGGGCTCCAAGGCGCTGATGGACCCCGCTAAGCTTCATCCGGCGGGCACCTGGTATCACGTGGCGGCAGTCTACGACGGCAAGGAATATCGCAACTACGTCAACGGCCTCCGGGAGGGCGAGGCCGTGGTAAAACTATCGCCGCAAGGGGCGGGAAAGACGTCGGTGGGCGTGCGATTTAATCACGTGGATTACTTTAAGGGCATGGTCCGGATGGCGCGAATGACGCCGCGCGCGCTGACTCCGGCGGAATTTATGCCCATCAAGAAACCATGATCGACGCACGTGAACACTCGGCCGTCCTGCGGCTGGCCGAAACTACCATGGAGCCCTGCCGACCTGGCTTCACGCGGGCCATTATCCGCACGCCGCAAATGATGTCTGTAGTGATCGACATTATTGGTGGGCCCTGGGCCGAAGCCGACCCCATGCATGCCCACCCCCACGAGCAAGTAACTTACGTAGCCGCGGGCGAGATCCTATTCGTAGCGGTGACCAGCCGCCGCAAAGGCTCCGCACGGGCGATATGTTCGCCATTCCGCCCAACGTGCCGCATTCCATCCAGTTACTCTCCGAAACCGCGCGCTTGGTGGATACCTTTCACCCGGGGCGTGAAGATTTTATTGCGGCTGGCTAATTTCCACGCCTCGCGTGGAGATGTAGTATTTCACTAACATATTGGAGCGCTCCCAGGCTTCCATCGAAGCCGGATTTCTGACGTAGGCAAAGAAGCGCTGCGCCACTTGGGCGAAGTGGGCCTCATGGCCTACACGATAGCGATCCGGAATGCCGATGCGGCCGGTGGTGGCGTCCCAGGTGAGCCCGGGGAAAGTCTTTTCGAGGGTCGCCATCTGTTCGGTCATAGCTTTGCGCCAAGCCGGAGTTAGTTGGGTCGGCAGGACATAGAGCTGCGGGACGAATTGCTCGTCTTTGCCCTGGCGGATCTCCACTTTGGCTAGCGAGCCACGGAATGACGCGTCGTAGACGTCGCCGGTGGTGGACTCCCAGTTCCACAAGATGTCGAGGGCGATGTGGATGCCTCGCACGGCGTAACTCACCGAGTTATTCCCAAAGTAACTGAGCTTTGAGTCTTTCACCCAAGGTGCCAGCTCGGCAGGAAAGTCCTTAGCGCCCGTAACTTGTTCGAATTGTGATTGGCTGATCATGGTCGGCCAACGGTGCCCGCTCAAGATTTGGACATCACTTTGATAGTCGAGTTGCTGTTGGGAAAACGAGGTCCATTGTACTAAGTCGACCACGTGGGTTCCGACATCGGCCAAGGCCTCGCCATATTCATCGATATTAAAGAACCAGGCTGGACGTTTGAGCGGCAAGCCCGCCACCACTTTCATCAGGTGATGAATGCTGCTGGCTCTGATGCCGGGCTCGGCGGCGGTGCCCTTCAACTGATCGCCATAGACGTCAGCGCTGTTCACCAACTCCCGTTGCAGAATGGAGGTGATCTCGAAACGCTCGGTCATGATGTCGTAGGCCGCCAGCTTCTTGTCGCGGGCCAGATCGAGCGCAAGTACGAGTTCCTCCAGATCCGAGGAACGGATGATCCAGGGCTTGTCGGCGAAGACATGATAGCCGGCGTCGAGTGACTGGAGGATGCGGTTGATTTTCGGGCGATTGCGTCCGGTGAAGACGACGGCGTTGCCGGCCCGGTCCTGCAGCATGCGCGTGAAGAAGTCCGGGCCGGCGTGGAGGTCGAGCTGCCAGGCGGTGGGCCGGGTGGGGCCGCTATTGAAGAGGGAGATGCGATTCAGGTAGTCGAGCAACTCCGGCCCCAGAGGCGCGTAGACCGAAACTTTCGGCGAAATGCCGGGATACATCTCGCGCTGGATGAGCGCGGCGTGAAAATGGCCGGGGTCGACAATCAGCAGCCGAATGTCACCGGCTTCAGCGAGGTTCATCATAAGAATTAGGGCGAGCAATCTTGTTCAGGATATCTTTAAAAACATGTGCCGGAACATTCGTCCGCTTTTCAACTTCGATCCGCCCAGCACGGAGGCCGAGACTCGGGCGGCTTCGTTGCAGTTCGTGCGAAAGATCAGCGGCTTTACCAAGCCATCAAAGGCCAATGAAACCGTCTTTCTGACGGCGGTGGAAGAGATTGCGGAGGTGGCGACGCGACTACTGGTGAGCCTCGATACGACTGCACCGCCGAAGAACCCAGTGGAAGAGGCGGCCAAGGCGCGAGCGCGGTCTATTGAGAGATTCCCCAACAAGCTGTAAGATTCTTGGAAGGGGTGCGTGTGTTTCAACTCATTTTCCTATTGTTTTTGCCTTTGGCTCTATTGGCGCAATCGGGTGCGGGCGGTGGCTCCATTCAGGGCACGGTGAAAGACTCGACGGGCGCCGTGCTGCCCGGGGCGACCCTGGCTATTCGCCACTTGGCCAGCGGACGCACGTTCAACACCGTATCGAACGCGGATGGCTTCTTCGTCACGCCGCCCAGCAATATCGGCGCCTATAAGGTGCGCGTCGAGATGCTGGGGATGAAGGCTTGGGAAGGCGAGGTGACGCTGGAAACGGGACGCATCGCGGTGCTGGACCCGGTGCTGACGCCGGGCCAGGTGACCGAGACGGTGATGGTGACCGAGTCTGCCCCCCTGGTGACGACGACCGACGCGACCGATGCGTCGACCTTGGACTCCCAACGCATCAAAGAGATTCCGATTAACGGGCGCAATTTGAATACGCTGATCGCCAATGTGACGCCAGGCGTGGAATCGATCAACGATGTGAACGGCGGCGTGCGAGTAAGCGGGCTGATGTCGTATTCCACCGACTATGTGCAGGACGGCGCGTCGTCCAACAATCGCGAGTTCGGGGGCTCGGCCAACTTACAGGGCCTCGAGTCGATTGGCGAAGTGCGTATCGAGACGAGCACTTCGTCGGCGAAGTACACTCGGCCGACTTCGATCATCGTTTCGACGAAGAGCGGCGGTAACCGGCTCAGCATGGCGCTATTTGAGACCCATCGGAACAATGCCTTTGGCGTGGCGCGAGCGCGGCAGGATGTCTTCCGTGACGGCACGCCTTACAAGACGCCGAAGCTGATTCGCAATGAGTTTGGTGGTTCCATCGGCGGACCTATCATGCTGCCTTCGTTTGGCCTCAACGGTCGTCAGCTCTATGACGGCCACAACCGCAGTTTCTTCTTTGTTTCGCGGGAAGGCGTGGAACTGGTGCAAGGGATTACTCGCGACTTCCGGGTGCCCACGACCGCCATGCGCAACGGCGACTTCTCGGCCCTGGTGGATTCGGCCAATCGCCGCATCGACTTATACGATCCGCTGACCACGCGGCAGGAGGAGTTTGCCAATGGCCGCACGGTGAGTGTTCGCGATCGCTTCCCGAACAACCAGATTCCCATCCAGCGCATCAGCCCCTTTACTAAGCGGATCCTTGCGATCACTCCTCTGCCCACCGATATCACGAATCCGAATGCCGCCGACAACCTCAAGATGGTAGTGGCCACGAATGGGTTCCCGAACACGAGCGATAACCCACTGACGATTCGGCTGGACCATCGTTTCGGGGTGAACGATGACGTCTTTGTTAAATACAACCAGGGTTTGAGGAATAACAACTTCTTGGGCACGGCGGGTAACAATGGCGCGCCCACCGCTAACCGGGAAGCTAATGTGACTTACTTGCCGGTGCAGGGCCGCGCGACGGCCATGAGCTGGATCCATCGATTTTCCACGATGTTCTTTGTGGAAACGTTGGTGAATCGCACTTGGCAATTGACGAAGACGGTGACGGGTCCGGTGGATAAGGATTGGTCAAAGGAGCTGGGGCTGCCGAATCCGCAGGGCGAGATCGGATGGCCGAATATTACGGGCACCGGGTTTACGAATTACAACTATATCGAGGGGGACAATCGGCGTCAGCTTTACAGCATGGTGACTAATGCCGAGCAGAACTACAGTTACATTCGCAAGACGCATAGCTTCTCATTCGGCTATCGGCTGCACGACGAGAAACAGCAGTTGCTGCCGGATCAAGGCGCAATTTCCGGATCAGTGGCGTTTTCGAGTAACTCGACAGCTTTAGAATCGTCCACGCTGGGCTCCACTCTGGCACCGGGTATCACGCCGCAGACCGGTCATGATATGGCGAATTTCTTTCTGGGTTATGCCAGCTCTTATTCCGTGGGGCTGAAGCGTGGCCTTTTGCGCGTTCGGGAGAAAAACTACGGAATGTATCTGCAGGACAACTGGCGGGTCTCCCGTCGCTTGACGCTGACTCCTGGTATTCGCTGGGATATGAATCCAGCTTTCAATGAACAGAACCGGTTGCTGAATGCGTTCGATGTCGGGTCGAAAGCAATTCTGTTGCCGGAGTCACTGGACTACTATTACAAGCTGGGTGTCACATCGCCGGCATTGGTCAATGCGCTGCAGAACGTCGGGGTCACTTTTAAGTCGGCCGCTGAACTGAACCGGTCCAAGCAGTTGTTCCCCTCGAACTGGTTCGACATTGGCCCGCGCGCTGGATTTGTCTATAGCCTGCAACAAGGGGAACGTCCTTTCGTGATCCGAGGCGGCTATGGTTTGTATGTTTCTGCAGTTCCGATGCGGACGCTGCTGGCCCAGTTCTCTGGCATGGTGCCGTTTCGCGCCAATTACACTTACAACCCAACCGCTGCGAATCAAAGCCCGGATGGCATTGCGAACTACTTGTTACGAAACGTGCCTGAGGTGGTAGCGGGGGTGAATAGCGCGAACCTCATTGACTTGAACAATCCTTCGGGTATTGCGCGCGGCACCGCCGTAACCGGGTTAGATGGAAGCCAACCAAGCCTGCGCATTCATGAGTGGAACCTGGCTTTAGAGAAGCAACTCAACCCGAATACGGTGATTCGCGTCACTTACAAGGGCAAGCACGGTTACAACGCCGATCAGTTGAATAATATCAACCCCACGCAGACCGACTATATCTGGTTCCTCACCACTGGCCGCGCGTTGCCCACTGGTGAATTCGCCGGCGTGCTGCGCCGGCCTTATGACCAAAACGCCTACAACAACGTGCAATTACTGCAGCGTTCTGGCTATATCAACTCTTCCACATGGGCGCTGGAAATGGAGCGCCGTTTCAAGAATGGCCTCGGCTTTCAGGCCTTTTATACGATGACCAACTCTCTGCGCTTAGCCGGCAACTCGTTCCGAGATGATGTGGCGGCGGCTTCCTCGGCCTATCTGCCGGGCACGGTGCCGACGGACCCCAAGGAACTGAATCGTTTCCTGTTCTACGACCGCGACACGGGCGTGCCCAAGCATCGCATTCGCTGGAACTGGATTTACGACCTGCCCTTCGGCAAGGGTCGGGCGTTTGGCAAGAATGCGAACTCCTGGGTGAACGCCCTGATCGGCGGATGGCGGCTTTCCGGCACGGGCACCATCGTGAGTAGCTGGTATGCCATGCCTACCGGTAATTGGGGCGAGCAGGGAAAGTTCGAGACTTACGGCAACAGTAAGAAGATACTCGATTGCCGCGCCACGCCGGCCACATCTACTAATTTCGCCGACGAGCGTTGCATCGAGGGCTACCTTCGGTTCAACGGCTATATCTCGGAGAGGTTTATCAACAGCCGCAATGATGCCGGTTTGCGTAATGGCGTCTTCGGGCTACCTGATGACTATAAGCCCGCGCAGAAGCCCATCATCCCCTGGCCCAAGAACGGCAAGGCAACTGACATCAACAACGCCGATTACGACACCAACGTGGTCTATCTTCCGTTGCTCACCGGTGGCGTGGTGCGGGTCAACTACGATACGGGTTTGCATCCGTGGCGTAACCAGACTCGGCTGGGTCCTTTCAATTGGACGATGGACTCGTCGATGCTGAAGTACTTCACTATTAGTGAGCGCGTGAAGTTGCGCGCCAATGTTGATGTCTTCAATGTCTTTAATGTGCAAGGCCTGGTAACGCCTGGGGCCGACGGCATTTCGAGTTTAGCCAGTTCCTACGGGGGCTTCGGGTTCCGGCCGCGTCAGGTGCAGGTGAATTTACGCTTGGAGTTTTAAGCTATCGAGGGCGAGGCGCTCGTAGCGTTCTTGCATGAGTGTCTTCACACGTGCGACGCTGGCACTTTTGATGTCGCCGTAACCGCGGATCTGGTCGATGGAGGAAAGTAGTTCGACGATGGCCGCTTCCGTTTCGGGGCTCCAGTACTTCGTGCATTTCTCTACCCAGGCCTGATACCAGACGATGAGTTCCTGCTCTTCACGCCGGTGGTGGGTGTAAGCAAAAACATCGAGGGCCGTGCCGCGGAGGAACTTGAGTTTAGCCAGCAGCCGCATGGGGCCGGACGACCACGGGCCTAAATTGATCTTCTTCGCGTATCCCAACGCGCGCAGCAGCGGGGGATGCAGGACGTAGCCGTGCCACAGCGGCGCAGTGAAGGCGCCGTCTATCTCGGCGAGAAACTCGGGCGTCGTCAGCAGCCGTGCCACTTCGTACTCGTCTTTGTAAGCCATCAATTTGTAGAGATAGCGACCGACTACCTCGCGCATCGCCGCCGGCTGCGCTTCTACAAAGAGCTTCCAACGCTGCGCATAGGCTTGATTCTGGTAGGCGACCAGCTTACTGAAATAGTCTACGGGGCCAGCATTGGGCTTCGTAGGCTTTACTTCCGCCTCCACTCGCGCGGCGTCGCAATAATACAACCGGCCCCAGTGGAACGCCTCCAGATTGCGTTTCGCGTCGACGCCGTTAAGCCGGATAGACTCCTCGATGGCCGCCAAGGTGAGAGGCAGTA
>JAYVRS010000890.1:0-3837 GCA_043776185.1 Bryobacteraceae bacterium
CCTACTGGCGCAAAAACCTGCGCCCAAAGTGGGCAAACCAAAGATCGCCGTCGCGGATCCCGGCCCGGCGGTGACGCTGGTGCGCTCGTTGAAGGTGCAGGGCAACCAGACCTTTTCCACGGCCGGCATCATCGAATATAGCGGACTGCGCGTAGGCCAAACGGCCGATCCGGCGGCGTTTGAAGCGGCCCGCGTGAAGCTCGCCTCCTCCGGTGTCTTCGAGCGCGTGGGCTATAAATACGCACCCGCAGCGGGCGGCGGGCTCGATGCGGTGTTCGAAGTGGTGGAGATTCCCCAGGTCTTCAGCTATCGTTTCGAGGACCTGCCGGCGACCACCGAAGAGATGGTCGCCTATCTAAAACAGACCGATCCGCTCTTCGCCGAACGCATCCCGGCCACCAAGGAATTCCTCAGCCGCTATGCGCGGGCGCTGGAGATGTTCCTCAAAACCAAGGGCCTCAAGGAAGGCGTGAACAGCAAGTTGATTCCCGATACCGGCGAGAAATTGGTCGTGCTGTTCCGGCCGGATCGCCCCATTCCCACCATCTCTCAAGTGGGATTCAAAGGCAACGAAGCCGTACCGACGGCGGTGTTGCAAATCGCCATGAACCAGATTGCGATGGGTGCGGTCTATAAGGAAGACCTCGTCCGGCAATACCTCGAAACCACCATCCGGCCGATCTACGAGCAGCGCGGCCGCCTGGAAGTGGCGTTTCCCAAGGTGACGGCCCAGCCCTCGCCGGATAATAGCGGAATCAACGTCACGATTGATGTAGTGGAAGGGCCCAGCTTCGATATCGGCGCGATACGGCTAGTGGGTGCCATCGGCGATCCCAAGGCGCTCTATCAAACGATGGTGCTGCAACCCGGTGATCTGGCCAACATGACCGAAGTGGCGGCGGCCGTCAAGCGCGTGCGCGCCCATCTGGTTCGCGAAGGATACCTTAAAACCGAGGCAAAGTTCGAGCGCAAGCTGCGGCGCGAGAAAGAGAAGCCCTTGGCCGACCTCACGGTCACCGTCACCCCCGGCCCCGTTTACACGTTCGGCAAGCTGAAGATCGACGGACTCGATATCTTGAATGAGCCACAGTTACGTAGGATGTGGGGGCTCGACAACGGTAAGCCCTACAACGGCGAATATGCTGAGCTCTTCTTGAACCGCGTGCGCGACGAGAGTCTATTCGAGAATCTGGGCTCCACCAAAGCGATCCCCACGGTGAATGAGCAAACTCGCGTGGTGGACGTGACGTTGGTGTTTGGCGCCGCCGTTAAGACTCCGCCCAAGAAGCGGCCTTTCTAGGCGCTTACCTTAACGCCCTTCCAAAAAGCGACTCGTCCCCGAATCTCTTTGGCGGCATCTTTCGGATCCGCATAATACCAAGCCGCGCCGGCATTGAGTTTGCCGTCCACCGCGATGTCGTAGTAGCTGGCGGTGCCCTTCCACCCGCACACCGTCGTATTCGCACTGGGTTGCAAGTACTCCCGCTTTACGCTCTCAGCGGGGAAATACTGATTCCCTTCGACCACCACGCACTGGTCACTTTCCGCGATTACCGTATCTTCCCAAATTGCTTTCATAGCGATATGGATGCGCTCCGGTGTCGCTGCGATGTTATTCTCTCGCCGGGCGTGGGGTGCTGTGGGAAAAAGCGCGCAGGTATTGGTTTGGGCTGAGGATCGGGGCGTCGAGTTGTTGGGCCGCGTGCAGGGGGAAGTAGGGGTCGCGCAGCAGCTCGCGGGCCATCAGCACCAGGTCGGCTTGTCCGGCGCGAATTACGGCGTCGGCTTGCGCAGCGCTGGTGATCATGCCCACGGCGGCGGCGAGGATCTTCGCTTCGCGCCGAATGCGCTCCGCGAACTGGACTTGGTAGCCCGGCCCCACTGGTATCTTCGCCTCCAGCACATTGCCGCCCGAAGAGGCGTCGATCAGGTCCACCCCCAGCGGCGCGACGAGCCGGGCCAGAGCCACGGAATCGTCGATCATCCAGCCGCCGTCGGTCCAATCCGTCGCCGAGATGCGCATGAAAAGGGGCAGTTCTTTTGGTATTTCCGCGCGGATCGCTTCAACCACCTCGATCACGATGCGGACGCGGTTCGCGAAGCTGCCGCCGTATTCGTCGGCGCGATGGTTCGAGACCGGTGAGAGAAATTCGTGCAGCAGGTAGCCGTGGGCGGCGTGGATTTCGATCACTTCGAAGCCGGCGGCCACGGCGCGTTGAGCGGCGGCGGCGAAGAGTTGGATCGTGTGCTGAATCTCAGCTTTGGTCAAAGTATGGGGAACTGGGTCACCGGGGCGGAAAGCGAGCGGACTCGGGCCGATCGCCTGCCACCCATTCTTCGCCCCGGCAGCAATCACCGCCCCGCCGTTCCAGGGCAATTCGCAACTGGCCTTGCGCCCGGCATGGGCCAGTTGAATGCCGGCGACGGCACCTTGGCTCTTGATAAAGGCGGTGATGCGGCGAAGAAAGTCGATGTGTTCATCCTGCCAAATGCCAAGGTCGCCGTAGGAGATACGGCCGCGCGCCTCGACGGCAGTGGCTTCAGCCATCACGAGCCCGGCACCCCCGGCGGCGCGGCTGCCGAGGTGGACTAAGTGCCAGTCATTAGCGAAGCCATCGACGCTCGAATACTGGCACATGGGCGACACGGCGATGCGGTTCGGAAACGTGATGCCGCGAATGGTGAGGGGGGTAAAGAGGTGTTCGGAATCGGCCATATTTTAAAGAGATGATCCGCGAGCGGCGACGATTCGCGCCGTTTCGGCCCTTTCATACTGGACTGTCAGCTACAGGCGGGAAATGCCCGAGGCCAGTACGGAGCGACTTCGCGCACGCCGGCATCGTGGGGCGTAGAACCGTATTCAATATTCATGGCAACGACTACCGGCTGATCGCCAGGATGAACTTCCAAACCCGGCGCGTTTTCATCTTGCACATCCTTACCCACGTCGAGTACAGCAAAGGAGACTGGAAGCGATGAGTACCACCATTGAGATCAAGGATTCTGTCTACGCCAAACTGTTGTCGAAGTCTCTCCCCCGGCCGATACACTCCGTCGCCGAACACGCGCGGCTTACCCGGATGCTGCTGGAGTTGGATGAGCGCGACGATATTTCGCCGGAGGAGGAAGCCTTGGCGGAGATACTGACGCTCCTAATTGAAGACTACGAAGAGAAGTACCATCCGCTCCCGCGCGTCTCACCCAACGAATCGTTGAACGCGCTGATGGAAGAACGCGGGCTGAAGCACAAGGACATTTGGCCAGTGCTGGGCAACAAGGGAGCTGCCACTGAAGTGTTGAGCGCCCGACGATCGATCAGCAAGGCGCAGGCCAAGCGACTAGCTGAGTTCTTCCGCGTACCCATCGACCTCTTCATCTGAAGTTATCCTCAATCCGGACCACCCCACAGGGCCACGGGGTTGTACCTTTTTGCCGCAAATTCCCTCAAATCAACCACTTGCCGACTTCCCCCCTGGACAAAACCATAATTTCCAGTGCCAGGCGCTTTTTGGGGGACCGAAAATGAAACGATGTCTCATCCCCACTTTGAAACCGCCGGGTTCATGTTGAAACGTCTCCACCGAGCTAACCTTCTCTGAACTCAGTGGGTGCTATACATGCGCGGGGGAGCAGCAACGACAACCCCCACGGCAACGGCGTCGCCATTTTCACCCGCGACGGCGGTGCCGCCCGCCATTTCCAGTTCGACGTCGACACCGGCATGGTCGGCATCAACGTGCCGATCCCGGTGCCCGTCGCTTACTACAGCTTCGGCGGCTGGAAGGCCTCGCTCTTCGGCGACTTACACATGTACGGCCCCGACGGCGTGCAGTTCTA
>JAYVRS010000891.1:0-3834 GCA_043776185.1 Bryobacteraceae bacterium
GTAGCAGGGGGCTGGTAGTCGTTTTTCGTATGTGGTTGATTACACACGAGGAGTTGCTTGTTACTAGAAGTCGTAACGTAGGGAAAACTGCATGACGCGGGAGGGTTGCAGGGTGCCCAAGTAGCGACCGAAGTTGGTGCGCGAACCTAGGCTGAGGTTGGTGTCGCGCGGGTCGAAGCGGACCGCGTTGGTGACGTTGAAGACTTCCCAACGGATCTGCATCTTTTGATTCTCGCTCCAAGGCATGGCGATGTTTTTGGCGAGGCTGGCGTCGATGTTGAAGAGGCCGTCGCCGCGAACGTTGTTGCGGTTACCGATTTCGCCAGGGAGGGTGAAGCCGAAGGAGTCCAGCGCGGCGCGGGGGTTCTGGAAGATGTTGGCACCGGAGAGCTTGGCCTCGGCGACGGGATTGGCGGCGTTGGGCACGGGAGCCTGCGCGTTCTTGTTGGTGCCGTCCTCGAAGGGACCCACGGTGGTGGCCCAGCCGGTGATGTTGTAGTTGGTGGGCCAAGTGCGGTTATGGCCGACGCTGTTGTTCAAACCGGTGGTCCACCGGTAAATGCCCGACACCTGCCAGCCACCCAGGATCGTGTTTCTTACGCGGCCCATGCCGGAGAGGAAGTGTTGGCCCTTACCGACGGGCAGATTATAAACATAGTTGCCGTTGATGCTGTGCCGTTGATCGAAATCCGACGAGGCGCGCATCTGCGAGCGGTTGTAGGGGTTGATGATAATGCCCCGGTTCTCGGCGGCGGAGTCGTTCTCGGTGACGGAACCCATGTCGAGGGAGTGAGACCAAGTCCAGTTGAAGCCGAGTTGGTCGCGGTTCTTGAAGACCTTCTGCAGGCCGACTTGCATGGAGTTGTAGCCAGAGAAGCCCACGGAGCGAATGGCACGCAGGTAGGAGAATTGAGGGCTATAGAACGCAAACTTGCCGAGCTTGGAAGCGGAGGGGTCAGCGAAACGGTCGAGGTTCTCGAGGACGCCGGTGGAATCCGGGAAGAAGTCGGCGAACTGGCCGTAGGCGACCTGGGTGGCCGTCTTGCCGCCACCGGCTAAGCCGGGGAACATATTCTCGAAGAACGGTACTGGGCGGACGGCGGCGATGTCGGCAGCGGTGGGAGTGCGGGTCAACTCGCGGCGTTGGTTCTGCGGCAACTGGGCGATGACGGCCTTGGCGCCGTCGAACCAAGTCTGGCCGGACTGCGGGTCACGGATGTTGAGCGGCGTGGCCAGGTCTTCGCTGGTGAGGGTGCGGCGGCCCTGGCTACCGACGTAACCGACGCTAACGTTCCAACCGGCAAAGTCACGGGAGGCGGTGAGGTTAAAGCGCATCACATAGGGGGCCTTCAAGCGGTCATCCAGAGAGTTGGTGATCTGGAAGATATTGGGCTGGGTGATGGGGAAGGAGGCGGGCGGCGGGGGAGTGACGAGCGACTGAGGCAGATTGAACAGACCGGTAAATCGCGGCGTGTCGTTCAGAGTCAAACGGCCCGAGGAGTTTTGAATGCTGGTGGAGAGCCCCAGGGCGGAGGCGTCGAAGGAGCGGGCGAGGCCAGCACCGAAGACGTCATAGTACATGCCCCAACCAGCGCGGATGACGCTCTTACCTGGTCCACCGAAGAGAAACTTACCGAGGCCAGTTTTGCCTTCCGGAGCCCACGCGAGCGCCAGCCGAGGGGACCAGTTATGGAGGTCGCTGTAAAGAGGACGGCCGCCCTGCGAGCTGGCCAAATTGAAGGAGATGGGCGCTAATCCGGTTTGGCCCGCCAAGCCGGCATTCGCATTGGCCACGCGGGTATCAAACCACTGGCTGAGCGGAATGCTGGGGCTGGTTTGGACGCCGTTCTTTTCATAAATCGCCGGCCAATACAGATAGCGAACTCCGGCGGTGAGGGTGAGTTGACGATTCAGCTTCCAGGTGTCCTGGAAGTAGATCTCACTTTCCTGGCCGCGGAAATTGCGGGGGTTGGGAGCGCCGGGCGGCAGAGCGTTCACCTTGCCGTTTTCCGGCAGGTAGTTATAGCGCGAAGTTACCTGAGTAACGAGCCCAAACACGGCGGCCACGGCGTCGTTGAACTGGGTGCGGCCGCCCGGATTAATACCTACCGCGGCATTGTCCGAATTGACAAAGGGCGCGCTGAGGATGGCACCGCTACCGGTGAGCCAGGAGGAGTTAATCGCGCTGGCGAAATAGGAGTTGCCGTAGCTTAGGCGGTCGTTGTTGAAGATGCGAAGGCTGCCACCGAATTGGAAGGTGTGGGCACTGCGAGTATAGGAAAAATCTTGCGTGAGGTTGTAAGTGGGGCTGATGCGACGGAACGAACGGTTGAGGCCGACCGGGTCATCCATGCTGCGGAAAGTGATGGCGGAGTACTGGCCGATGCCGGCGTCTTCTAAAGACTGCCGCGTAAGTCCCCAGCGAGTGGTGGAGAATAAGTTGGACCGCAGGGAAGCATTCCAGCCCACGGCAACGCCCTTGCTATTGATGAGGGAACGCACATTGGGAGCACGCCCCGCGAATTGGGGCTCACCATTCTGCACGTCGTCCTGAAGTTGGCCGCGAACAAAGAAGCTATGTTTGTCATTCAGGATATAGTCGAACTTGGCAATGAACGTATCGTACTTATCTTTGAGCGGAGCATTGAACCGATAACCGGAAGTGTTAATACCGTCGCCCGCCGAAGAATCGTTGGGAGCAGGATAACTATTGAGGGCCGCCAGCGCCGCGGAGTTCACACCCGGAGCGTAAGCGAGGCGATTGGCTAATTCCTGCGGACTGACCTGAACGGTGGTACCTGAGCGGCTGATGTAGGAAGCAATTCCTTGGCGAAGGGAGAGGCCAGGGACGACGCGCAAAACGCTTTTTTCGTAAGAATCCCGGCGGCCTTCGTAGTTACCGAAGAAGAAGAGTTTCTTGCCGGAGTTCGGCACCACGCCGCCGAGGCTGCCGCCGAAGATATTGCGGTTCAGCTTGGGGGTTCCAATGCCGTTGACGTTATTGAAGAAGCTATTGGCGTTGGCGGCCTTGTTGCGGAGGTAGTGATAGAGCGAACCGTGGAACTGATTGGTGCCGGACTTAGTGACCAGCGAAACTTGGGCGCCAGAGCCGCGCGACGAGTCGGCGTTGGCATTACTGGTGGTGACCCGGAACTCCTGCACGGAGTCGAGCGTGACCCGCAGGACGCTGGTAAAAGCGGAGCGGGTTTGCTGATCATTGACGTCCACGCCGTCCAAGGTGACGTTACTTTGATCGCTGCGTCCGCCATTGACGACGCCACCGCGGTCAGTGGCTTGGGTGACTCCGCCGTTGGCCGTATCCGTGTCACCCACGAAGGAGACACCCGCTTGTAAGGAGAGAATTTTCGCGACGTTGCGGCCTTCGAAGGGCAACTGCATGATCGGCTTCACGCCGAAGGCATTGCCGAGGGTGGCGTCGACGGTGTTCAGTTGAGTGCCTATGGCCGAAACCTCGACCGTGGTGGCGACTGACCCGATCTTCTCAAAAGCGATGTTCACTGTCGAAGCGGTATTTACCAGGAGGCGGATGTTCTGCATGGAAATGTCCGAGAAACCGGACTTGGTGACTTTGAGACGGTAGTTACCCGGATTGACGGCCGGGAAGCTGTAGCGACCGCTGGAGTCAGAGGTGGTTTCGCGTTGGGCGTTGGTGTCGGTGCTCGACAGGGTGAGGCTGGCGCCGGGTATGGCGGAGCCGGTGGGATCCGTGACGAGTCCGTTGAGGGTGGCGACGGTTTGCGCACCGAGGGAAAAGACAGATAGCAGAGCCAAGCAGAAAAGTTTATTCATTGAGACATTCCCCAACCAAAGGCA
>JAYVRS010000892.1:0-3832 GCA_043776185.1 Bryobacteraceae bacterium
GCACCCTTCATGCTGAACTCGACTCCGGAAAACGTGGCGGGCAAGTAACCATTGGCCCACAGTTGCTTGCCGCCGATGGTGTAGCCGGTGGGGTCGCGCAGTACGACGTAAGCGGGCAGGCTCTGGTTCTCCGTGCCCAGCGCGTAGCTGATCCAACTGCCCATCACGGGCCGGCCCGGGAAGATCTTGCAGGTGAGCAACATGTTGAGCGCTTCCAGGTGATTGTTGTGCTCGGTGTGCATGCTGCGAATGAAGCAGAGGTCGTCGACGATCTTCGCGGTGT
Source organism: Bryobacteraceae bacterium (assembly GCA_043776185.1). Classification (GTDB taxonomy): domain Bacteria; phylum Acidobacteriota; class Terriglobia; order Bryobacterales; family Bryobacteraceae; genus JALHNI01. Next base: position 284 of record JAYVRS010000892.1, read on the forward strand.
GCGGCAGCATCTCAGAGACGTCCATGCCACATTGGCCGTGTTTTTTGAACTCCCAGGGCGATGGCAGCAGCGTGTTGACGTTGTTGGGTTGGTGAATCTCCACGCCGCCGGGCAATGGTTGCCCGGCCAGGCGCTTGAGAATGGGCTTGGGGTCGAAGAGATCCATTTGGCTCGGACCGCCGTTTTGCACCAGCTGAATGACCGCTTTCGCTTGAGCGGGGAAGTGGACGGGGCGAGGTTTCAGATCGGTGGGCGGCCCCGAATTTGCGCCACGAAGCAGGTCGGCCAGCACGATGCTGCCGAAGCCCAGCGTGGTGCGTTCGAGAATCTGCCGGCGGCTGAGAGGTTGCACGGGATCTGAACTGAGTGTATCAGGCCGCTAATGCGAGACTACGACACTCACTTGGCCCGACGCGCGCGCGCGCAGTCGCAACGACAACGGCGTGATCTCGACGGCCGCCGACTCCAGCCGCTCGATCTGCCCTTCGAGTTTGAGGTCTCCGCTGGCGCTGGTGCGCATGGACTCTTCGATTCGATGGCGTTGGGCGATGAGAAAATCGACCAGGTTCACGCTGGCCAGGGCGGTGAACTGGCGGCGGTAAAGGTCCTGCCGAAGCCAGTTGGCCAAGCGGATTAGCATGCTGTCCGTGGCCAGCGTGTAGCGCAGGTCATCGAAGGCCAGGGTGCCATCGCGAATCACCGGACGGCCACTCAAGCCGACCTGTCCCTTGAAGGAGCCGTCCACCGTAGCTTCGAGCACCAGCCGATCGTCATTGGGCGCGACCGAGACGGTGGCAATCCGCAGGCGACGGTTGCCGGCGGTCTTGAAGATCTTACCCACCATGGCGGCTTGGAGCCGGTCATTCAGTTCGGGCCAGGACAGATCGAGGTCGAGGTCGAGGCGGAAAATTGGCGATTCGGTGGGGTCGGTGGCAATGAGCGGGGGCAGGGGAGTGACGACTGACAACGCCTCCCTGGCTCCGCATATCGTGGGCTGGCCCAGCAGGCGCAACCCGGTGCGGACTTCGCCGCCCTCGAGCTTTGGACGATCCATACTAACCGATTGCGGATGCAATTCGAGCCACAAATTCTCGCCGAGCGCGATTGGTTCGTGCAGCCGGACCCAGAGCGTTTTGGCCACGTTGCGCAGATCCGCACGAGCTTCAATTTGGCGGTCGAGTTCCTGCGCGGCACGGTCGAGGCTGGCGCTGAAGACCTGCCTCACTTGGGAAGTGATGTCGAGGCTGAGGCTTTCCCGCAGAGCCTTGAGGCGGCAGGGCGCTGGCAACTCCAGAATCGGGCGGCTTCTCGATTGGATCGCCCAGTTCGGCAGCAACTCGATCCGCGTTTCGACCCGAAGCACCGCACCGGCGGCGGGCTCGCAGAAGCTGACTCGCTTCCAAGCAATCCCCAGGCTGGTAGTGGACTTTCGCTCTACCAGCGGTACCCCCAACTCCACCCGATACACGACCGGAAGGCGCATCTCAATGCGGTCGCCGACCGTGCGCCACTCGATCGGCAGACGGCGCACAGAGAAGCGGGTGGCCAGGGGCGCCTTGATGTTTTGCCCGAAGGCCGATCGCTCGAGCGCTTGCCACTCTGATTGGTGCTGTATCGGGATCCAGGCCTCGGCTTCGCGAACGAAACCATCGAGGGGAATGCGCACTGGTAGAACCACGGTGGAGGGCTCCGCCGCATGAATCCATGGGACCCCGGCCAGCAGCGCGATGAACGAGAGTTTCAATCCAGGATGATCGCACACTGCCAGCGGCGGGGCCTAAGGGCGACGTGTTACGCTTTCACCCAGGTGCGTGTTCCGTATCCACGTAGAGCCTATTTCCAAAAATGGGAATGTGCATTCGGACGTAATTGCAAGTAATTGAAACTGAAGGTTAATTGATGGGTCATGTAACTCTCAGATCGTGGCCCCAAAAGTGCAGTAGAAAGAGGTAGGGAGAAGTGTATTCTCCCTTTGAAGAGTCCCTGTGAAAGAACTGAAGACCCAAATCGTTAGCGCCCTCCTCGTCATTCTGACGCTGGCGGCGGTAGCTGCGGCTGGGCTCAACTTCCGTCAGCAGCAGTTGTATTTCACGCCCGAAGATGGCGTGGAATGGGTGGACCGGTTAGATCGCCATCCGCAAGCGCAGGCCGGCCCGGGATTGGTGGAAGCCCGATACGTGGTGCCCGACAGCCCAGCCGACAAAGCAGGCATCCACGTCGGTGACGTGCTCGAGCGGATCCAGACGGTGCCCATCGAGAAGGCGCACGACGTGCCGCAGGTGCTTTACCGAATTGGGCCCTGGCAGAAGGCCGACTATTTCATCCTGCGCCGAGGCGTCGAAACCAAAGCCAAATTGGTGGTAGGTGAACGGCAAGTCTCCACGGGCACGTATTACCAATATCTGATCGGCGTCGCCTATTTGGCCATCGGGTTGTTCGTCTTCTTCCGTCGCGGCGGAGCGCCGCGCGGACAGTTGTTCTACGTGATGTGCCTGGCCAGCTTTGTACTCTGTTCGTTTCACTACACGGGCAAGTTGAATCTCTTTGACCGCGTCATCTATTGGGGGAATGTGGCCGCCGGGTATTTGGCGCCGACGCTCTTCCTGCACTTCTGCCTGACTTTCCCCGAGCCCGACCGCCGTTGGCGGGGCTTCTGGCGCTCGGCCATCATCTACGTGCCCGCCCTGTTGCTGATCGGAGTCACCTTCGCGCTGGGCACCGGACTGATGCAGGTGGCGACGCCGCTGGCTCAACTGCGTTGGGCGCTGGACCGATTTTGGATGGCTTTTCTCGTGGCGGCGTACCTATTGGGCGCCGCGGTGGTGACGTGGCGCCAACGCGGCGTGGACGATTCCATCTTGCGTCAGCAGATGAAGTGGGTGCGCAACGGCGCTGTGCTGGGCATTCTGCCGTTCGCCATTTTTTACGCCATTCCTTACACCTGGGGAGCCGTTCCGTCACCCATGATGGAGCTCAGCATCTTCTCATTGGCGCTGATTCCGCTCACCTGGGCCTACGCGATTGCTCGTTATCGTCTGATGGACGTCGACGTCATCTTTCAGCAAGGATACGTCTACACCTTGGCGACTTTGTCGGTGCTGGCCATCTTCTACGGCTTGGTCTACTCCGTCACCCGTCTGGGCAATCTCGAAGAATTGAGTCCTTCGGGCTTCGGCATTCTGATCGTCATCGCTACGTTTGTTTTTCAGCCGATTCGCCAATGGATCCAGGAGAATCTGGATAAGTATTTCTTCTACAAAGAGAGCTACAACTACCGGCGCACGCTGATCGAATTCGCTCGCGAACTCAGCTCCGAGACGGATCTTGACCAAATGCTTTCGTCCACGGCGGAACGTCTCTTGCGCACGCTCTCCCTTCAGCATCTGGCGTTCTTCCTAGTCGATGAGGACGACCGCTTTGAACTGCGGCTGGCAGCGGGCAACCGGTCGCAACCGGTTCCGGAGTACACCGATCTGGCCTTCCTCGATCCAGCCGACGGCAAGCCTTATCTATTCTTCGAACGGACGCGCACGAATCTCGATATTCTCT
>JAYVRS010000893.1:0-3831 GCA_043776185.1 Bryobacteraceae bacterium
GTAGCAGGGGGCTGGTAGTCGTTTTTCGTATGTGGTTGATTACACACGAGGAGTTGCTTGTTACTAGAAGTCGTAACGTAGGGAAAACTGCATGACGCGTGACGGCTGTAGGGTGCTGAGGTACTTGCCGAAGTTGGTGCGCGAACCTAGGGAGAGGTTGGTGTCACGGGCGTCGAAGCGGACGCTGTTGGTGATGTTGAAGACTTCCCAACGAATCTGCATCTTGTGGTTTTCGCTATAGGGCATCGCAATGTTCTTGGCGAGGCTGGCGTCGATGTTGAAGAGGCCGTCGCCGCGAACGTTGTTGCGATTGCCGATTTCACCCGGTAGCGTGAAGCCGAAGGAATCGAGCGCCGCGCGTGGATTCTGGAAGACATTGGGGCCGGAGAGCTTGGCCTCGGCGGCGGGATTAGCGGCGTTGGGCACAGGTGCCTGGGAGTTCTTGTTCGTGCCGTCCTCGAAAGCGCCCACGGTGGTGGCCCAACCGGCGATGTTGTAGTTGGTGGGCCAAGTGCGGTTATGGCTGACGCTGGTATTCAGGCCGGTAGTCCAGCGGTAAATGCCTGACACCTGCCAGCCGCCCAGGATCGTGTTGCCCACGCGGCCCATGCCGGAGAGGAAGTGTTGGCCTTTGCCGATCGGCAGGTTGTAGACGTAGTTGGCGTTGATGTTATGACGTTGGTCGAAGTCCGACGAGGCGCGCATCTGGGAGCGGTTGTAAGGGTTGATGATGATGCCCCGGGTGGCGTCGGCATTGTTCTCGGAGGTGGAACCGAGATCAAACGAATGCGCCCAGGTCCAGTTGAAACCGACTTGGTCGCGATTCTTGAAGACCTTCTGCACGCCCACTTGCATGGAGTTGTAGCTGGAGAAGCCGACGGAGCGAATGGCCCGCAGGAACGAGAACTGGGGGCTATAGAAGGCAAACTTGCCGAGTTTGGAGGCCGAGGGGTCGGCGAAGCGGTCGAGGTTCTCGAGTACGCCGGTGGAGTCCGGGAAGAAGTCGGCGAACTGGCCGTAGGCTACTTGGGTAGCGGTTTTACCGCCGCCAGCCAGGCCCGGGAACATATTCTCGAAGTAGGGGACCGGACGGACCGCAGCGACATCGGCGGCGGTGGGAGTGCGCGACAGTTCGTGGCGCTGGTTTTGCGGCAGTTGGGCGATGACAGCTTTGGCGCCGTCAAACCAGGTTTGGCCGGATTGGGGATCACGGATGTTGAGCGGGGTGGCCAGATCCTCACTGGTGAGGGTGCGGCGGCCTTGGCTGCCGACGTAGCCGACGCTGACGTTCCAGCCGCCAAAATCACGAGAGGCGGTGAGGTTGAAGCGCATCACGTAGGGGGCCTTCAAACGGTCATCCAGGGAATTGGTGATCTGGAAGACGTTGGGCTGGGTGATGGGGAAGGCGGCCGGGGGCGGCTCCGTTACCAGGGACTGCGGCACATTGAAGATGCCGGTGAAGCGCGGCGAATCGGCCAGCGACAGGCGGCCGGAGGAGTTATTGATGGAGGTGGCTAGGCCCAAGGCGGAGGCGTCGAAGGAACGGGCAAGGCCCGCGCCGAAGACGTCATAGTACATGCCCCAACCGGCGCGGATGACGCTTTTGCCGGGGCCGCCGAAGAGGAACTTGGCGAGGCCGGACTTGCCTTCGGGTGCCCAGGCCAGAGCCAACCGCGGCGACCAGTTATTGAGGTTGTCGTAGAGCGGCCGGCCGCCCTGGCCACTAGCCAAGTTGAAGCCGATGGGCGCCAAGCCGGTGCCGCCGGCCAAGCCGGCATTGGCGTTGGCGACGCGGGTATCGAACCATTGGCTGAGCGGGATGGTGGGGCTGGTTTGGACGCCGTTTTGTTCGTAGATCGCGGGCCAGTACATGTAGCGCAGGCCCCCGGTGAGCGTGAGTTGGCGAGAGAGCTTCCAAGTGTCCTGAAAGTAGATCTCACTTTCCTGGCCGCGGAAGTTGCGGGGGTTCGGAGCGCCAACCGGGAGGGCGTTCACCTTGCCGTTGGCCGGCAGGTAGTTATAGCGGGACGTCACCTGGGTAACTAACCCGAACACGGACGCCACGGCGTCGTTGAATTGGGTTCGGCCGCCGGCGTTGATGCCGACGGCGGCATTATTGGCATCGACGAAGGGGAGACTCAAAATGCCACCGCTGCCGGTGAGCCAGGAGGAGTTACTGGTGGCGGCGAAGTAAGAGTTGGCATAACTCAAACGGTCGTTGTTAAAGACACGAAGGCTGCCGCCGAATTGAAAGGTGTGGGCGCTGCGGGTGTAGGAGAAGTCCTGAGTGAGGTTGTAAGTGGGGCTGATGCGACGGAAAGAACGGTCGAGCCCGACCGGATCGGCTAAGCCCCGAAAGGTGACAGCGGCGTATTGGCCGATGCCAGCGTCTTCTAAGGACTGCCGGGTGAGTCCCCAGCGCGTGGTGGAGAACAAGTTAGCCCGCAAGGAAGCGTTCCAGCCGACGGCGATGCCCTTGCTATTCGTAAGTGAACGGAGGTTGGGAGCGCGGCCGGCGAATTGAGGCGCGCTGTTTTGCACGTCGTCTTGTAACTGCCCACGGACAAAGAAGCTGTGCTTGTCGTTCAGCACATAGTCGAACTTAGCGATGAAGGTATCGTATTTATCTTTGAGGGGCGCGTTGAAGCGGTAGCCCGAGCTATTGATGCCGTCGCCCGCCGAGCTATCGTTCGGGACCGGATAGGTATTGAAGAGCGCGAGCGCCGCCTGGTTGACGCCGGGCGCATAACCCAGGCGATTGGCCAATTCCTGGGGACCCACTTGGACGGTGGCACCGGAGCGGCTGATGTAAGAGGCAATGCCCTGGCGCAGGGACAGACTGGGGACGACGCGGAGCACGCTTTGCTCGTACACATCGCGCCGGCCTTCATAGTTACCGAAGAAGAAGAGCTTCTTGCCGGAGTTGGGCACCACGCCGCCCAGGCTGCCACCGAAGATATTGCGATTCAGCTTGGGAGTCTTAATGCCGTTCAGGTTATTGAAGAAAGTGTTGGCATTAGCCGCCTTGTTGCGGAGGAAGTGATAGAGCGACCCGTGCAACTGATTACTGCCGGACTTCGTGACCAGGGAGACCTGGGCACCGGAGCCGCGCGAGGAGTCAGCATTGGCATTGCTGGTGGTGACGCGGAACTCTTGCACCGAGTCGAGCGTGACGCGCAAGACGCTGCTGAAAGCGGCGCGGGTTTGCTGATCATTGACATCAATGCCGTCGAGCGTGATATTGCTTTGGTCGCTGCGGCCGCCATTGACGACGCCCCCGCGATCGGTGGCGACACTGACGCCGCCGTTGACTGAGTCGGTATCGCCGACGAAGGAGACTCCTGCCTGTAGCGCCAGGACCTTGGCCACGTTGCGGCCTTCGAAGGGCAACTGCATGATCGGCTTGACGCCAAAGGCCGTGCCGAGAGTGGCGTCGACAGTGTTCAGTTGGGTGCCTTCGGCCGACACCTCGACCGTGGTGGCGACTGACCCAACCTTTTCAAAGGCAATGTTCACCGTGGAGGCGGTGTTCACCAGTAGACGGATGCTCTGCACCGAAATGTCAGAGAAACCGGACTTGGTGACTTTGAGACGGTAGTTGCCCGGGTTGACGGCGGGAAAGTTGTAACGGCCGCTGGGATCCGAGGTGGTTTCGCGTTGGGCGTTGGTGTCGGTGCTCGACAGGGTGAGGCTGGCGCCGGGGATGACGGAGCCAGTGGGATCAGTGACGAGACCGTTGAGGGTGGCGACGGTTTGCGCACCGAGGGAAAAGACAGATAGCAGAGCCAAGCAGAAAAGTTTATTCATTGAGACATTCCCCAACCAAAGGCA